>CAKOLP010000078.1 GCA_934096025.1 uncultured Bacilli bacterium | reverse complement strand
AAACCATAGTTAATAAGAAAAAAATTCACAAATTTTTACTAGTAATATATTATTTTTTTTGGTACACTTATATAGAAAGTAGTGGTGGTAAAAATGTTTTTAGGAGAAAATCCTATTCATATTAAAGTAGATAATAAGAGTGATATTGCCCCTTTAGTTTTAATGCCTGGGGATCCTTTGCGAGCTAAGTATATTGCGGAGACTTTTTTAGAAAATGCAAAGTGTGTTACAAGTGTAAGAAATATGTTGGGGTATACTGGTACTTATAAGGGTGTTAAAATAACTGTTATGGGTAGTGGTATGGGAATGCCTAGTATGGGAATATATGCTTTTGAGTTGTTCCATTTCTTTGGAGTAGAAAAAATAATTAGAATTGGTACTTGTGGAGCTGTAAGTTCTAAAGCAGAAATAAATGATTTATTAGTAAGTAGTAGTATATATAGTGAGTCTAACTTTGCTTATACTTATAATAATTATGATAAGCATGTGGTAGAAGCATCAAAAGTGTTGAATGAAAATATTATGTCTGCTTCTAAAGAATTAAATATGCAAGGTGTTCATTTAGGAATGCTTACTACTATGGATGTCTTTGGGCCTTATATTGATTTTGATAGAGTTTTAGATAGAATACCTAAAGAGTATGAAGTTTTAGGAGAAGAAATGGAAGCTTTTGGGCTTGTTCATATAGCAAATAGTTTTCAAAAAGAAGCTACAGCTATAGCTACTGTAGTAGATTCTAAGTATAGTGATATAGTTTTAACAATTGAAGAAAGACAAACTTCTTTAAATAATATGATAAAATTAGCATTAGAGGCTATAATAAAATAAAAAGGGAATGATTTAATGAATACAATAAATGAAGAAATATTTAGAGCTTATGATATACGGGGAACATATCCGAGTACTATTGATGAGCAAACTGCATATATAGTAGGGAAAAGTTATGGTTCTTATATTCAAGAAAAGTATAATAAAACTAGTTGTATTGTTTCTCATGATAATCGTTTATCTAGTGAAACTTTAACACAAAATTTAGTAAAAGGGTTATTATCTTCTGGGGTTACGATCCTAAATTTGGGCTTAACTACAACACCTATGAATTATTATGCTAGATATATTAATCAAATGCCTGGAATAATGGTTACGGCTTCCCATAATCCGTCGGCAGATAATGGTTTTAAGTTTTCTTTTGATGGCATGATAAATGCTCGAGGAGAAATGATAGAAGATTTTAAAAATTATACTTTAAGAGGAAATTTTAAAACAGGGCAAGGAAATATAACAAATCAAAATATTACAAATAAGTATTTAGATTATTTAAGGTATTCAATAAAGTTTGGAAAAAATAAAAGAAAGATAGTAATTGACCCAGGAAATGGAGCTACGTGTAGTATAATAAGAAAAATATTTGATAATACTTTTTGTACTCCGATATATATAAATGAGATATTAGACGGTAATTTTCCAAATCATCACCCAGATCCAGCTGTGCCGGAAAATATGCAGCAATTAATTAAAGCTGTTAAGAGCAATAGAGCCGATTTTGGTGTAGCTTTTGACGGCGATGGCGATAGAATTGGGATTGTTATGGAAAATGGGGAAATAATGCCAATAGAATATTTTAGTATTTTATGTATTAAAGATATGTTTAATAATGTAAGTAATAAAACATTTTTATATGACATTAAATGTTCCAAAGTACTAGAAGATATGATTACTTCTATGGGGGGGACACCTCTTTGTTATCGAACTGGGGCTTCATATACTCAATACAAAGTGCATAGTGACGGGCTTCCTTTCGGGGCAGAATATTCGGGACATATTTTCTTTTGTGACAGAGATGCTGATTGTGGTTCAGCAATATATGCATCTTTAAGGCTTTTGGAGATTATGACAAAGACTAGCGAAAAACTAAGTAAAATGGTTAAAAAGTTTCCTAAATATTTTACGACGCCGGAGATAAAAATTCCTTGTGATGATAAAATTAAGTTTTTAGTAGTAGAAAAAGTAAAAGAATATGCAATAGCTAATAATTATCCAATAAATGATATTGATGGTGTAAGAATAACTTATACGAATGGTTGGGCTTTAGTTAGAGCTAGTAATACTGGGGAAAATATTACATTTAGAGCAGAAGCTGTAAGCGAAGATGGAATTAAATCTTTACAAAATATTTATTTAACTATGATTAAAGAAAATATAAAGCTATTAAGTAAAAAGTAGAAGGGTTATAAGATTGCTTATAGCTTTTTTATTGACAATTTTTAAGAAAAACAGTAAGATTAATTTAATAGTTGAGGTGGAAAATGGAAAAAAGTAACATTACAAAGAAAAAGAGTTATGATTTTAGTGATGAGGTTTTAGCAGCATTAATTCTTGATCATTGTAAAATAAATAATAGATATCCTGCAGTTAGTATTTATAGTATAGCTCGAAAGCTTGGTTTTAAAATTGAAGATGATTTAGTATCTGGTTATTTAGCTGGTAATATTTTTATAGATTTAGCCGAAAATGATAAAATTATAATGGTAAATAAAGAAGCTAATTATGAGACGCAACAAGTAATTATTGCAAGATTACTAGCTGATTATCTAGAGGCATCGTTAAAAATGGGAACCGCTGGTGGATTAGTGATGAGTAATAGTATTACTTATGAGGATATTTTTCAAAAACACGAAGCATTTATTTTAAATATATTAGCTCCGGATAAAATGTTTATATCTCAATATGTAAGAGTAATTACGGAGTTTAATAAAGATTCAGAAGAATATTTAGATTCAGTTTATAGTTATTTGCAGAAACGTTTTAAAGTTACAGAAGAATTTATTTTTAGAAAAATAATGAGCTTAGGACTTTTCTCAGATAGAACAAGTTTATTAGCCAACAAATGTGATTTAGGCAAAAAAGGTATACTTAAAAAAATATTGAAAAGATCAGCTTCTTTAACTCCAGAAGAAATGATTGGAAAAATGTTTCAGTATAGTCTTGATTTTACAGAATCTAATTCAATAAGTCATATAAATGATTTATTTGTGGTAGAGTGCAAGTGGGACGAACGTGATTTAGAATATTGGCAAGATATATACGGTGAAGATGATGTTGGTAACATATTATATATAGCAAAAAAGCAAGGAGACTGTTACTTTGTTCATCACAAAAAATTCCCTATATACCCTTGGGATATTGAACGTAATGGAGGATTGGGAGCAACTTGCTATCATGCCGAAAAATTAATTAATTATTTAACAGAGGAAGAAAGAAGAAGAATTATTAGTACAAATGGAGAAGTTAGTTTGGAATTCCTAGATGCGGTTTTAGCTCGGCTAAGAGAAGAATATAAAGAACAAAAACAACAGGAACAAAGAAGAAAAAGAGATTTATAGTATTATAATGCTTTAAAAAATTTTAATGGACACGATTTTGAAAAGAAGGTGAAGATATTATGTATGTTGATAAATTATTTTTAGGTGAATTACCTCAACCATTATTAAAGGAAGTAATGTATGAATTAATTGAGCAAGCAAATGAGGGGTCGAAAGATGCCAGAGATAAACTGGTGATTCATAATATTCGATTAGTTTTATATGAAGTTCTAAATAAATTTAGGGATGTTGATTATGATAAAAAAGATTTAATATCTATTGGAAATATTGGTTTATTAAAAGCTATAAGTGCTTTTGATATTTCAAAAGGATATGAATTTTCTACTTTTGCTAAGATATGTATTGATAATGAAATACTAATGTTCTTAAGAAAAATTAAAAATGAACAAAAGGTTGATAGTTTTGAAAATGTTGTCTTTCGTGGGAAAGATGAAAGTGAATTAAAGTTAGAAGATAGTCTAAGTGATGAAAGCAATTTAGTTGAGGATTATGAAACTTTTGAGTTGTATCATAGGATTAGAGAATTATTAAAACACTTGCCAGACAGAGACAGAGAAATTGTAATGTTATATTTTGGCTTTTATAATAACAGACCATTTGTACTGTCTGAAATAGCTGAACGATTTTGTCTTTCAATTGGATATATTAGTAGGATAATTGCTAATAGTGTTAAAAAATTGGGTGAAGAACTAGAAGCCACTGAGCATATAGTTTTACCCAAAAAGCCACAGGCAAGAAAAAGAAATTTATAGTTATAATGTTTTAAAGCTTTTTTTTTAATAAGTTTTTTTATATACCTAAAAAATAAGTTAGTTTTTTTATTGACACAGTTTAAAGAACAAAGTAAGATAATTAGTATCTTTAGGGAGGTATTATGGAAAATTTATTAATATATAAGCTACGTAAAAATAGTGAGCATCTTTATGGTTTAAGTGACGAGGTTATAGCAGCATTAATTCTAGATATGCTTAAAATTAATGAAAGTTATAAAATAGTACCAATTGTTAATGTTGCAAGAAGTTTTGATTTTGTGATTTTAAAAAAAGAATTAAATTCTGGTTTAGCTGGCATTATGTCTGTCGGGGAAAACAAGGGTTTAGCAAAGACTATGTGGGTAAATGAGAGCGACGATAAATTTATGCAACGGGTTGTGGTTGCAAGAATGCTTGCTAATTACTTAGAAGCTTTAAAAAATAATAGAAGCGAAAAAGGGATGCAAATGCACGATAATATTTCCCATGAAAATATTTTTCAAGAACATGAAGCTTTTATTTTAAATATATTAGCTCCGGATAAAATGTTTTTAAAACAATATATGATTGCTACAACGGAATTTGATGAAGCATTAATAGAATATTCCGATTTAGTTTATAGATATCTACAAGATTGCTTTAATGTTACAGAAGAATTTGTATATAGAAAAGTACGAAGTTTGTTTTAGAAAAGTATAAAAAATAAGTTTAATAGAAATTAGATTTATATATAATAAAATGAAATTTATTTTTAGTATTAGTATGGTTATTGTGGATAAATTAATATATTAATATGGATTATGAAGAAAATTGATTTAATCATATTTGGCTGTGAATAGTAACTAAACCCTCTATTTTTTTTTATTAAAGTGTGGTATAATATTTTCTTCACAAAAGTGAGGGAATGGAAGTGATTATTAATGAAAAAACAAGATGGCCAAAAATATATGCTAGCTTTAATGAAAAGACCAGGAGATTATGCCTTTATTGATATTGCTAAACTTGACATAGCAAATGGGTACTCACCATATTTTATTGAAGAAATAGATTCTTTTACGAAGTTTTTTAGAAAAGAAGAAATTAGAAATGCCATTATTAGAGC
>CAKOLP010000077.1 GCA_934096025.1 uncultured Bacilli bacterium | reverse complement strand
GGATTCTGCAGTATGTGCTCTTTTGTTAAAAAATGCTGGTTATGAAGTAGAGGGACTTTTCATGCGTAATTGGGATACCACTATAAATGGGGATATTTTGGGAAATCCTAATGATTTAAATGATATTTGTCCACAAGAAAAGGATTATAATGACGCTGCTTGTTTGTGCAAGGAATTAGGGATTAAACTTCATAGAGTAGATTTTGTAAAAGAGTATTGGGATTATGTATTTACTTACTTTTTAGAAGAATTAAAAAGGGGAAGAACTCCGAATCCAGATTTATTGTGTAATAAATTTATTAAATTTGATTTGTTTATTAAAAAAGCTGAAGAACTGGGGGCTACTTATGTGGCTACTGGGCATTATGCCAAGGTTAAAGACGGAAGACTTTATCGAAGTGTAGATAAAAATAAAGACCAGACTTACTTTTTAGCTGATGTAACTCGAGAAAAGTTTAAAAATGTGTTATTCCCTGTTGGGGATTATGAAAAGACTGAGATTAGAAATATAGCTCATGAAAATAATTTAGTTGTTGCAAGTAAAAAGGATTCTACAGGTATCTGCTTTATCGGGGAACGAAATTATCAAAAATTTATCGAGAATTATTTAAAGCCTAATCCCGGAGATATAATTGATGTCGAGACAAAAGAATTTATCGGAAAACACCAAGGCCTTATGAATTACACAATTGGTCAACGGAGAAATGTTGGTATTAGTGGAAACTCCGAAAGACATTATGTATGTGGAAAAAGCGTTAAAAATAATTATTTATATGTGGCTTTTGGGAGTGATAATAAATATTTATTAAGTGATGAATGTATAATTGAAAATGTAAATTTTATTAGTCCTTTAAGACCTTTAGAATGTACTGCTAAGTTTAGATATCGTGATCAAGACCATGAAGTTATGCTTGAATATTTAGATAATAATAAAATAAGAGTCAAATATAAAGAAAAAGTAAAAGCAGTTACTCCAGGGCAAGCTTGTGTCCTTTATTTAGGTGAAGAATGCTTAGGTTGTGGATTTATAGATAAAGTATATATTGACAATAAAGAGCTTTGGTATTTACAAAACTAACTTGATTTTATGTGTTAAGTTATGTATAATTAAAATGTAAGGAAAGTGTTGTATATGGAAAGATTAAACGAATTATTACAAGAACTTGGATTATCTAAAGTTAAACTAGCTAAGTACTTAGGAGTATCAAGGCAAATGGTTTATAATTATCTTGTTTTAGATAGTATAGATAAGTGGCCAAAAGAGAAAAAAGTTTTATTATTTCAATTACTTGATATTAAAAATGCTAGTGATATAAATGAATTAGAAGTTGATACGACTTATTTAATGGACGTTGAAAAACGTTTAAATAATGCTTTAAAAGCTGCTAGTAATATTGATTCTTTTATTGATGTAACGGGATTAACTAAAGAAAATAGAATACTGCTTAATGATTTTGTTTTTTTGTTAAAAGAAAAACTTGAGGAAGATAGTGAAAGCGGCGGAGCTATAAAATATATGTATTATATGCTTCAGTCTATGGATAATATTCCTGAAATTAAGTATATTATGGGGTATATGGCTAAGTCTAATGGTTTTATTAAGCCAGATGAATATATATTTGATGAAGATAAACAATTTATTTTTGAGGGTATCTTATATACGGCATTATCTCTTTATAATAGTGGTGGGGCATCAAAAAGCAAGATTGCTATGAGACATAAAAAGTTTATTGAAGAAATAGAACAAAAAAATGAAGAAAAATTAACACGTACACAACAACTAGATACGGTTAAAATCCAAGCTTTAAGAGAACTTGGTTATTCAGTTATAAATACGGAAAATGCTGCCGAAGTATTTGAAAAAATGGCTGAAATTGAAACTAGAAAAGTATAAAGGTAGAAATGAAATATAAAAAATATATAGTATTAGTTTTAATTTTCGGAGTAATTGGTTTTATATTTTTTAATAAAAGTACTTTAAAAAATGATGAATTAACTAATGAACTTTATAGTTATTTAGGCACCAATGAATTAGATATCTGCGGTGGCTTAATTAGTTATAGTAAAAAAGAAATAAAGGCAAGTGATATTAAAGAAGAACATAAAGTATGTCTTGCGTATTATATGCTAAGGGAAAGTGCTATAGAAGAAACTATATCCGGAGATGATAAAACTTGTTTACTAAATGGGGAATTTGCTTTTGCTAGTAAAGATAAAAGTTGTACTTTAGATAAAATTAATATAAATGATATAAATAGTAAATATCAAGAAATGTATAATGAAAGTATAAAAGATAAACCTATTTTTTCTTATGATACTTCCCATGTTTGTTATTACTCTAATGATTATTATTACTGTGGATTAAAAGAAGAATATACATATGCTTATGGATTAGATGATAAAACATATAGACAAATAAAAACGGTAAAAACGAAAAAAGATTCTCTTGTAATATATGATTACTTTTTGAAAGTGAAAAATAATGAGTGTTATATGGATTTTTTGGACATCAAACAAAATGAATCGTGTACGAAAGCTTTAAAAAAGGAAGTTAGCCCATATTTTTTAAAAAAGTATGGTAGCGTATATAAACACACTTTTAAGAATGTAAATGGCTCTTATTATTATGAAAAAAGTGAGTTGGTAAAATAGGTTAGAAGCCTATTTTATTATTTTGGTTAAATATTTTCGATTTAAATAAACAACTATTAAAATATTTACTATTTCAGATATTACTAAGCTATAAATACCTATATGGCAAAAAGATAGAATACTCATAACTAAAAGCTTAATTATGACTCCGATTAGAGTAATATTCATACATACTTTAGCATACCCCATAGCTTGTATAGCAGAGGAATATATGCCCTCAAGGTAAAAAAGAACGAAAAATGGCGCTAGTACCTTTATATAATCACAACCTTTAGTGGTGTTATACAAAGTAAATGTTAAGTAATCTCGAAAAGTAAAAATAATAAATGAAAAGGTAATTCCTAGGACAAGAGCAAAAATAGTTGCTTGTGATACTCTTTTTTTAATCATTTTTTTATTGTTATTTCCATGGAATTTACTGATTTCTGGTAAGAGAGATGTGGCAATTGCTGCAATAAAAAAGCTAGGAGTTGTAAGTATTCCTAGAGCATAAGCATTATATGCTCCATATTCCTCTAAAATATAATTACTGTTATAGCCACAAAATAAAAGAATGTTGGTTAAAATAATAGGTTCTAGAAAATAACCGATATTTCCGATTATTCGCCCAGATACTGTGGGTAGTGATATATCGAGTATATCTTTAGTAATCATTTTGCTAGGTCTTAAATTAGTATTAAAGTTTATTTTTTTAGGAAGGAAAAATAAAAAGATTATTATACTACTTATTTCGGATAATATTGTTAAAAGAATTAAACCTATGACTGCAACAAGTGTACTGATTTTCATAAGTTTAGGTAAAACTAAAACAATAATAAATAGCCGTATAATTTGTTCGATAATATTACTAGTGGCATGAGGAAGCATATTTTGTTTCCCGGCAAAATATCCTTTTAATACACTGGATATAGAAACAAAAGGCAAGGTAAGGGCAAAAGCCATAATGATTGGAGAAGCTAAAGGCTCTTTTAAAAGAGTTGAAGCTATGAAATCTTTGGTTAGAAAAATAATAAAAATAAGTATTAAGTTAATAGAAATAATTAAAAAAGCTGCCGTAGAAAGTATCCGAATACTTCTTCCTTTATTTTCGCTTACAAGCTTTGCTAAGGAAATGGGTATGGCTAGGGTAGAAATTGTAAGGAGTAAAGAATAAGTAGGTAGAGCAATTGTGTATAAACTTATTCCATATTCTCCGATAATCCTGGTGTAAAATATTTTTATAATAAAGCCAAAAACTTTTGTAAAAAGACCACTAATGATTAAAATAAATGTCGATTTAATAAATAGATTATTCTTTTTCAAGCTAATTCTCCTTTATTTAAAGCCATTTTTGTTATATAATAAGTATATGTTGGAGGGTGGTTAATTTGCCAGATACAATAACATTTGCAGAATTAGAAAGTAAACTTAAAAAAAGAGAAAAATATGCAGATATAAAAAGAGCATACGAATATGCTTATAATGAACATAAAGGAATGAAACGCTTAACAGGAGATGATTTTATTACACATCCTTTGGAAGTTGTAAAAATTCTTTTAGACTTAAATGTTGATGATGATACTATCATTGCTGGTTTTTTGCATGAAACAATAAATAATGGAAATAAAACTTATGAGGATTTAAAAGAAGATTTTAATGAAGATGTAGCAAAGATTGTTTTAAATTTATCTAAGATTAATAAATTAGAACTTCCTGATAATAATGAATCTTCAGTTATTTATTTAAGAAAAATTTTAGTAGGTTTAGTAGAAGATGTTCGGGTTTTATATATTAAATTAGCCGATAGACTACATAATATGCGTACTAATTGGGCGATAAATCCGAAGAAACAAAAACAAAAAGCTGAAGAAACAATGCAAGTTTTAGTACCTATAGCGCATAGATTAGGAATTAATTCAATCAAAAGTGAACTAGAAAATTTATCACTTTATTATTTGAAGCCCGATGTTTATAATGACATTTTAGAAAAGCTTAATGATACTGTGGAAGAACTAAATGAATACCTAGAAGAAATGAAAGATAGTATTTCTAATATTTTAATTACAGCGGGAATAAAATTTGAGATAAAAGGCCGGGTTAAAAGTGTTTATAGTATTTATAATAAGTTATCTAATGGTAAAGAGTGGAATAAGATTTATGACTTTTTAGCTTTAAGAATATTTGTAGATACAGAACAGGAATGTTATCAAGTAATTGGTTTAATTCATTCGAGATTTAGACCGATACCTAAAAGGTTTAAAGATTATATAGCTAGTCCGAAAGAAAATATGTATCAATCATTGCATACTTCAGTCTTTGGTGTTGAGGGTCATGTTTTTGAGGTACAAGTAAGAACTTATGAAATGGACGAAATAGCAGAAAAAGGTATAGCTTCTCATTGGTCATATAAAGAAAAAGGTACGAAAAAAATCCAAAGTATAATGGAACAAAAACTAGAAATGTTTAGAAATGTCATTGAATCTAGTAATAGTAGTACTGATGCTGATTTTGAAGAAACTATTAATAATGATATTTTCACAGAATTTATTTATACATATACTCCGAAAGGTGATGTTGTCGAACTTCCAGCTGGGGCTACTCCGATAGATTTTGCTTATCGTATACATTCAAGAATTGGGGATACAACTGTTGGAGCCATAGTAA
>CAKOLP010000076.1 GCA_934096025.1 uncultured Bacilli bacterium | reverse complement strand
TCGTAATATCATTAGTTCTATTTTTACAATAAGAAGACTTAAGTTCAAAAGACATATGGTCTTTTTTTTATTAGTCTGTTATAATTAAAATGGTGAGAATATGCAAAAGAAAGGTTTTACACTTGTAGAAACACTTGTAGTCATTGCTCTTTTAGCAGCAATATCAGTAACAATTGGCTTAAGCTTTTCTGGTATGATTCAAAAACAAGCTGAAAATGATGAAAAAAAATTTGATGAAACTATTGAAGATGCAGCTTGTCTATATGCTGAAAAAAATAAAATAGATTTTGATACTAGTGTAAAAATAAAAACGTTGATAGACCAGGGCTTGTTAAGAAAAGATTTAACTAGTCCCTCATCAAAAGACAAAATAACCTCTATAAAAGATTATTGTGTAACAATAAATTGGAAAGATAATGAAAGAACTTGTACTTATACAAAAGAAGGCTGTGAAGAATATGTTTTACCTTATGTAAGTAAGCTTAATGTTAAAATTGAGAATAGAGACGTAACATTAAATTTAGTAGCAGAAGATGGCACAAATAAAATTAAAAAATATTATTTTAGTATTGATAACGGAATAAATTTCGTTGAAAGTGATACAGATACTTACACTTTTCATAATTTGACCGAGGGTATTACTTATACAGTAAAAGGTAAAGTTTCAGATACTGAAAATAGATTTTCTAATGTAGTTTCTGGTAGTGCTAATATAAAAAAATATGAATTACCAACAATTACAAGTGTTACCACAGATTCAACTTCTTCTACAATAAAAGTTAATATAAACGCTAAAGGCGGAGATGGTAAAGTTACTGAATACTATTATTCCATTGATAATGGTAAAACGTATATTAAAAGAACAAATGCAAGTTATACATTTACGGGTTTATCTTTACAAACAACATATAATATAAAAGTTTATGTAAAAGACAATAATGGAAAAAGCAGTGCAATTGCTACTACAACAGAAAAAACAAAAGGATATTCATTTGCAGATCACATTAAATCAAAATATACGGGTGTACAAGGAGAAAATAATATGTACTATCATAATGCTAGTTTAGAAAATGGTGCGTATGATTTTTCTTATAGATATGCAGGAACTACAGACACAACTAATAATTTTGTGTGTTTTGGGTATGTTTCTACGGATGGAAGCTGTCCTACAGATAATCTTTATAGAATAATTGGTGTTTTTAGTGGTCGCGTCAAATTAATAAAATTTGATTTTGCAAATGCTAATTTATTGGGAACCAATGGAACATTTAGTTATACATCGATAAAAGTAAAAAGAATACAATATTATACAGGTGATTTAACTAATATTAATACTTATTCGTGGCATGGTTCAAATTATGGTGAGTGGGAAACTAGTGAATTAAATAAAACGAACTTAAACTATAATTATTTAAATAATATTGGTTATAAGTGGTCAAATAAAATTGCTGAAGCCAAATGGTATGTTGGCGGTTATTCGGGAGAAGATTTAACAGTAACAGGTGTTTATAAAGGCGAAGTTGGGGATCCAAATAATACGGTTTTTACTGGAAAAGTAGGATTAATGTATGTAAGTGATTATGGATATTCAGCAATGCCTCATGCATGGACTTTGTACATAGGAACGCATGCGTCTGGTTATAAAAGAACTTCCTGGATATTTACCGATTATTCAGATTGGACTATTACACCTAAAAAAATAATTAAAGATAGCGCACTGTATATAACTGGAGGGATAGGAGGTCCAACGATAAATGCCGCTAGCGTAGATCGTAATTATTCAATGCCTGTTCGACCTGCATTTTATCTAAAAGATACTGTAAGCTATGTTTCTGGAGAAGGAACAAGAGATAAACCATATATTATTGATTAAAAAATTATATTTATCTAACAATAAAATATATATTTTCAAAAAAATCCTTTGTTTTAATATTTTATTGCAATCTTGGAGGTGAGAATATGCAAAAGAAAGGTTTTACCCTTGTAGAAACACTTGTTGTTATAGCTTTGTTGGCAGCAATATCAGTTACAATAGGCCTAAGTTTTTCAGGTATGTTTGATAAAATTAAGAAAGATGACATAAAAGACTTTGATAAAACAATCGAAGATGCCGGATGTCTTTATGCTGAAAAGAATGATATAGATTATGATATTAGTATAAAAATCAAAAGCTTGATTGATCAAGGATTACTTAGAAAAGATTTAATAGACCCTCGAACAAAGGAAAATATCAAATCTCTTAGCAATTACTGTGTTACTGTAAGCTGGAAAGATAATGAAAGGGTTTGTACATATTCGAAAGAAATATGTGATGAATACATTTTACCAACAGTGACAGATATTAAACTAACAAAGGATAATAATAAATTAACAGCTAAAATTGTAGCGGAAGCTGGAACAATAAAATAAAAAATTATTATTTTAGTATTGATAACGGTGTAAAATATATGGAAAGTAGTGGGGATACCTACACATTTGAAGATTTAGCTGAGGGAACCTCTTTTACAATAAAAGGAAAAGTATCAGATACGAAAGATAGATATTCAAATGTTTTTTCAAAAAATGATACAATGCCGGAATATAAATTGCCTATAATTACTAGCGTTTCCACAATACCATCATCAACTTCTATAAAAGTCAATCTCACAGTAAAAGAGGGAACTGCCAAAGTCACAGAATATTATTATTCCATGGATAATGGTAATACTTTTGTTAAGTCAGACAGTTCGAGTCATTCATTTACAAATTTGATGCAAAATAGTATTTATTTTATCAAAGTGTATGTTAAGGATAGTAATGGCAGAAGTAGTGTCGTTCACAGTAAACGAGAAAAAACTTTAGGTTTATTTTTGTCTGATTATATAAAGTCAAAATACACAGGAACTCAAGGCGTAAATGATATTTATTATCATAATCTAACTTTAAGAAATAGTACTAAAGATTACTCATATAGATATGCAGGCTCAAACAGTACTGTAAAGAATTTTGTGTGTTTCGGATATACTTCAACTGATGGAACTTGTCCTACAGATAATCTTTATCGTGTTATTGGAGTATTTGGCGCAAGGGTCAAATTAATTAAATTTGATTATGTAACATCAGATTTATTAGGAACAGACGGAGCAGATAGGGGTACTTATAGGAGCATAGATAGAACCGGCACTTGGGGAAGAACATACGGTTCTAATTCTAAGGATAAAGTTGAAGTGTATTATTGGAATAATGATGCTAGCAATTGGAGTGAAAGTCCATTAAACAAAGTTAATTTAAATAAAAACTTTTTAAATAATATAGGCACAGTTTGGGCAAATAAAATATCGATGTCCACTTGGAAAGTTGGGGGTAACACATGGGGGAAAATAGCAGAACAAATGGAAGCCACAGCTTATCAAAATGAAATAGTGAGTCCAGCATCTTCTAGTACATATAATGCCAAAATAGGCTTAATGTATGTAAGTGATTATGGTGGTGCTTCAACAGAAGTTAGAACTGCCGTAACTGGCACATTTGTTTTAAGTAATTATGCCGCTTTAACTTCAGTAAACTGGATGTATATGGGACTATGGGAATGGACTTTAACTTCAGATACTAGATATTTTGATTATAGTTTTAACGTTAATTATAGTGGGAATATAGATGCAGGTAAAGTTAGTTAAAGTTATGCGATAAGACCGGTATTTTATTTAAATCCAAATGTAACCTATGTAAGCGGTGAGGGGACAAGAACTAACCCTATGATTATAAACTAAGAATAAGCTAGAATTTATCTGGCTTATTTTTTATAAGTGTGATATACTATATTTGTGATAGAAATGAAGAATAAAAAGAGGATACTAAAAATGTTATTAATTATGATTATTACTGTTGCAATAATCTTAGGTATTGTGTTAATTTTTGGTGGAATAAAAGCCAAACAATATGATGATTATAAAGAAGAACTTGAAACTTCAGCTTGTAAAATGGCCGAAGAAGAAAACTACACTGAAGCGATATGCAAAGGATTTGAAAATCTATGTAAAGTGAAGTTTGAAAAGCTAGTTAACAACAATTATATTAAGGAATCACTTAAAAATCCTTTAACAAATGAGCTGGCAGGAAATGATAGTAAGTCATATATTGAAATAACTTTTAATAATAACAAAATGATTTGTGATTATAAAGAGGGATAGAATGAAAGAAAAAATATTAGATATATTAAGAAATGAAACAAAAGCACAAAGTATAAATTTTATTAATCAAAAAATTGGGGCTAAAACAATCGAAGACATCAAAGCTCTAGAAAAAGATATCAAAGAGTTAGTAACAGAGGGTTTAGTACATGAGTCAAAAGCTCATGATTATTTGTTAATGGAAAATACTAAAGCTTTAAAAACTGGATATCTAAGTATTAATAAAAATGGTAATGGCTTCGTTGATATGGGGTCTCATAAGGATATATTTATAAGGTTTGATAATTTAAATGGCGCTATTAATGGTGATTTTGTAGAAGCTGAAATACTTAGCAAGTTAGATGATGAAGAACCAGAGGGACATATTATTAAGATTCTTAAAAGAAACTTGCAAAATGTAGTCGGAGAAATAGTTAAAGATAAAAATAGTTTGATTTTTAAAGCTGATGATGAGAAACTTAAGATAGTTGTAAAACTAACTAAAGAAAGCTTAAAAGGTTGTGTAGAGGGTCACAAGGTAGTGGTAGAAATTATCAAAGAAATTGGTAATAGAAAATTTTTAGGCCGAGTAAAAAAGATTATTGGCCATAAAAATGACCCACGAGTTGACATTTTAACTATAGCAGCAAAACATGCAATTAATTTTGACTTTAGCGAGTCAGCTCTTTTAGAGTTAAAAAGTATCCCTGATGAGGTAAAAGAAGAAGAACTAGTTGGGCGTAAAGATCTAACTGGTGAAATGATTTTTACTATTGATGGTGATGATACTAAAGATATCGATGATGCAATAAGTGTTACAAAAAAAGGAGAAAATTATTTACTTGGAGTTCATATTGCCGATGTTTCCCATTATGTTAAAATAGGCACTAGTCTTTATGATGATGCTTTTCTAAGAGGGACATCTAGTTATCTTGCTGATACTGTAATACCTATGCTTCCTCATCAATTATCCAATGGTATTTGTTCCCTAAATCCAGGAGTTATAAGATTAACAATAAGCTGTATTATGGAGATTAATGACAAAGGAAAAGTTATAGATTATGACATATTCCCATCATATATTAAATCACGTAAACAAATGACATATAAAAATGTTAATAGAGTTTTAGAGCAAGATATTCCCGAAGATTATAAAGAATATGCCGACACCATTTTTC
>CAKOLP010000075.1 GCA_934096025.1 uncultured Bacilli bacterium | reverse complement strand
CTCGTACTCATGGATCAGCTTTATTCCAAAGAGGGGAAACTCAAGTACTTGCTACTACAACACTTGGAGCTCTAGGGGAACATCAGATTCTTGATGGTTTAGGCATTGAAGATACCAAGAGATTTATGCTTCATTATAATTTCCCACAATTTTCAGTTGGTGAAGTAGGAAGATATGGTAGTCCAGGAAGAAGGGAAATTGGTCACGGTGCTCTAGGGGAAAGAGCATTACTTCAAGTTATTCCTAGTGAAGAAGAATTTCCTTATACGATAAGAGTAGTTAGTGAAGTTTTAGAAAGTAATGGTTCATCTTCTCAAGCAACAATTTGTTCTGGATGTCTAAGCTTAATGGCTGCTGGGGTACCAATAAAGGCTCCGGTTGCAGGTATTGCTATGGGACTTATAACTAATGAAGATGAAAGCAAATACACAATCCTTACTGATATACAAGGTTTAGAAGATCACATGGGGGATATGGACTTTAAAGTAGCAGGAACTAAAAAAGGTATTACAGCCCTACAAATGGATATCAAAATAAAGGGTGTAACTAAAGATATCTTAAAAGAAGCATTAGCTCAAGCTCATAAAGCAAGATTAGAAATTCTTGATGTTATGGCAAGTGCTATTGAACAACCACGCTCTGAGGTTAGTCCTTATGCTCCGAAGATTGAGACATTTAGTGTAAATCCTGAAAAAATAAAAGATATAATTGGTCGTGGCGGAGAAATGATTACTAAAATTATTTTGGAAGCTTCTCATGTTAATACTGTTAATGATAAAGATGCTGTTAAGGTAGATTTAGAAGATGATGGTAGAGTAATAATTTATCATACTGATAAAGATATTATTGCTAAGACCAAAGAAATGATTTTAAATGTTGTAAGAGAAGTGGAAAAAGATAAGGTTTATACTGGTAAAGTTACTAAAGTAGAGGATTTTGGTTGTTTCGTAGAATTATGGCCTGGTTGTGAGGGATTAGTTCATGTTTCGCACCTTGCATGGGAAAGAGTTGAAAAACCAAGTGATGTTGTCTCTGTGGGTGATGAAATTATGGTTAAATCTCTAGGTTATGATAATCGAGGAAGATTAAATTTATCTAGAAAAGAATGTCTAAAAAAACCAGAAAAAGAAAATAAAGAAAAAGATACACAAGAATAAATTTACGGTATTCAAAAATGTATGAAATAATTATATTATATTGGCAGTTTCCTAGTATTATGATAATATAATTAATATAAGGGTGTGACAAAAATGGCTTATATAAAAATTGAATATGCAGGAAAGAAAACTTTTGGCGGATATTTATCTGTTGATGGAGGACCTCAAGTAGTATTAAAAAATGGAGATTTAATTAAAGTAGATGCCGGAGAACACAATCTGGACTTTAAAAGTATTCCGTTTGGGAATAATAGTACTGTCAAAACTAATGCTTTTGTGGGTGCTATTGATAGATTTAGTCAGTTAGGTAATGAAGTAATGGGAACTATTACAAAAACTTTAGAAGAAGATGATGTCTTAGTACTAAGTGTTGTATCTGATGCAGATGGGCATATTTTAGATTTACCATCTTATACAATTTATAAAATAACTGATAGTGATGTAGCTAAACTTGATGAGGCTTATGTAGATAATTTTCAGTATGAACTAGATAGTGAAATTAAAAGTCTAAAAAAAGAACTTTTAATATGTATATTTGGTGGCTGGCTAGGTATTTATAAGTTTTATAAAGGAAAATTTATTCTAGGATTATTATATATGTTTTCTTTGGGATTTCTGGGTATAGGTTGGCTAACTGATATAATTATTTTAATAGTAAAAATTTGCCAAGTTAAAAAAACAAAAAAACGAGTATCTTAAAAACTAAAATAACACAAAGCTATTTTAGTTTTTTTATTTCTTTAATAAAACAAGATTTATTTATGATGGGCACTAATATGTATACTTTATTTTTAGTTCTGGTTAAAGCAACGTAGAAAAGTCTTCGTTCTTCGGCATATAAAATGCTTTTATCGGTGGAGTGGAGTTCTTCGAGTATTTTGGTATTAATTATTTTATTGGGAAATCCATATAAGTTATTAGTTAAATTAATAAGAATAACATTATCACTTTCTAAGCCCTTGGAAGCATGAACTGTCATGAATTCGGGAATTTCTTTATTACTAAATGCTTTAATATCAAAGTTATTGCGTCCGAGAACCAAAAGGGAAGTATTATTATTTTTTAATTTTTGATAAATTTTTTGAAAAGTTTTTTTAGGGTTTATGTAATAAATATATTCAATTGGTTTTTCTTCGTGTTTTAAGCTAATTAATTCTTTGGGGTTTTGCAGTTTATTCTTCATAATAAATTTAGTACTTATATTTATTAATTTTTGACTGTTTCGATAAGTATTTTTAAGTTTCATAACCGAGGTATTGGGAATAGTTTTGGAAAAATTCAAAAATATATTTAAATCACAACCCGAAAAGTGATATATTGATTGATAGTCATCACCGACACAAAAAAGGGTACTTTTGCTTAATTCATATATTCTTTTTATTAAATTAAATCTAATTAGGGAAGTATCTTGAAATTCATCAATAATAATATATTTATAATTAGTATTCTTGTTTAATACAAGTGTTGCTTTGATTATTAAGTCGTCTAAGTCAAGAGAATTATCACTTGCAAGTTCACTCGTGTATATGCAGTAGACTATATAGGTGTACTTAGCTAAAAAGTTATTTATTTTAAATAAAGACTTAAAATTATCTTTTGTACAATTATTGGTTTTATAAAGTTTTATTAGTTTTACTAAGATATTTTTAAATTCTTTATATTTATAAGTATTTAAAAATATCTTATAATCATATTCTTTAAAATATTTAAGAATTTCTTTAATATATGTATTGTTTGTAAGACTTAAGAAGAACTCATTTATTACATATTCTAAGTATGTATCTCCCTTAATATTATAGGGTACTTGATATAAATCTAGTATTTTCATTGCCAATTTATGGAATGTAAGTACTTGGATATCATAAGTTAAGCGTTTTTTTAAGTCTTCTGTGCTTTTATTAGTATAAGATATTATAAGTATTTCTTGGGGTTTTACAATATTTTGAGTTATTAAATATTTAACTTTTTCAATTATTGTAAAAGTCTTTCCTGCTCCGGCACCTGCGATAAGTAAAGTATTTGTATTACTTTTAATAGCAGCTAATTGGTATTTATCTGGTTTCATAATTAAAATTTGTTTTATCCCAATTAATTTTAGCATATTGCAAAAGAAATAGGAATATTTTATAATAAAAAAGCGAGGTAAAAAATCATGAAGTTTGAAACTAAAATAGAAATAGATTTAAATAAAATTAAAAATAATACAGAACTCTTATGTAAGAGTTATAATGATTATAAATATAAATTTGTGGATTTAAAGGATAATGGTCATGGATTAGGTTTAAAGATTGTAAATACAATGCATAGATATGGTATTAATTATTGTTTGGTTGATAGTCTAGATTCTGCTTTAAAAGTTAGAAAGTTTAACTCTAATATAGGGGTTTTAATATCATCTTTCTTAGATTTAGAAGAAATATATGATTGTATTAATAATAATATAGCTGTAACAGTATTTAGTTTAGAGTATTTAGAACGTATTTTATCTTTAAATATTAAAGATACTTTGAAAATACATATTTTGATTAATAATGGCTCTAATCTAATGGGAGTAAATGATAATATTGAATTAAGAAATATAATAGATAAGATTAATGATAGTAAATATCTTGAGTTAGAGGGAATATATACGGATATTACAACCCTTGGGGTAGAAGATGAGTTTTTTTATGAAGAAGTTAATGCTTTTTATCAGATTACGAATGGTTATTTAAGTGATGATTTAATAGTGCATTTTAATGAGCCTTTAATGTATCACCATAAGATAGATTATGTTAATGGTATTAGGTTTGATTTATCCATTCTAGGTATGGAAGAAAATATTAAAGATGATATATTTACTAATATGCGTATTAAAAATATTGAAAAGAAATACAATGATTTAGAGTTTCCAAATATTGATTTAGAATTAGTATTTAATATAATAAGTGAAGTAATGGAAGTAAAAAATGTTACTAAAGGTTCTATTGTTGGTAAAGATTATGTAGCAAAAGAGGATTTGCGTGTTGCTATAGTACCTATTGGGCATAAAGATGGAATCACTAAAGCTATTAGTTATGTGGGTATAAATACTTTTAAAAGAAATATTTTAACAGATGATATAGATAAGTTAGTGGTGGAAATAGATAGGGATGTAAAAGTTCATGATAAAGTATATATCTTAAATGAAGAAAGAGGTATATATGATTTCTTAACTTATCTTCGAACTAATAGATACTATTTAATGAGTATATTAAATCATAATCTAAAAAAAGAATATACGAATGAAGAAGATTTCTGTTATAATATATTATAAGTTAATATGTAGGAATAGGAACCTTTTCATCACTAATGTTAAGTAAAGAATCAAGAGTGATATTATATACTTTACAAATACTCAAGAGATTAAGTGTTGTAATAAGGGTTTTACCTTTTTCGTACGCCCAAAGGGTAGATTGATTAATATTTATACTTTTTGCAAAATTGAGCTGGCTTAAGCCAGTTTTTTTTCTAATAAATTCGATATTTCTGCCAATAATAGTAGCAGAGATATCGTTTTTTATAGTAGTTTGGGTATCAATATTAGTTAATTTAAGGATGTAATCTGTAGATTTTTTATAGTGTTTGGCAAAGTTATATAACTGTTTTAAAGGAATTACGTCAGTGCCGGCTTCCCATGAAGCATATGTACCACGTTTAACGTTTAGCACGTCGGCAACATTTTGCTGGGTAAGTTCTAATTCTTCCCGTATTTCCTTTAATCTTGTTAATTTCATAGAGTCATCACCACTGTAATTTTCTCAAAAATAATTTTCTAATTACAGTTTTGCAGTTGCATACGATTGTTAACTGTGTTATTCTATATTAAGAATAGGGAGTAAAAATATGAAGAAAGATAAGAAAAAACTTTTAACTTTACTTGGAATTGTAATTTTTCTTTTAGTCATAGTTGGAGCATCTTTTGCTTACTTTCAAGCTCAAGGGGGCACAGGAAGTAATGCAGGTATTAATGCTATAACAGCAACAACAGATAACTTGCAATTTAAAGTGAGCAACCCAATAAACATAAGTGTTGGGCAAGGGGATTTTGCTAAAGGTATGCCAAGTGTATCCGGAGAAACTACAGCTCAAGCAATTTTGACTGCAAGTAATTCAAAAAATATTGAAAGTACAAGGGATAAGTATAATATTTA
>CAKOLP010000074.1 GCA_934096025.1 uncultured Bacilli bacterium | reverse complement strand
TTTTAATACTAATTATTTTTTCTTGAAATTGTTTAAAACTTGCATCATTAAAAAATTCATTCATAAATAATAGAGCTATTAAAGTCATTTCCTTATAAAACATTTTGTTAAAAAACTCCTCATTCCAAATAAATGATTTAAGTTCTTCTTCAGAACGAATCACACCACTAACAAGAAGGTCATTAACTTCCATTAAACTTATATGCATATCTTGTAGTGATTCTGGAAAAACAAGTATCCTATTTTGTATAGTTTGAATTATTCTATAAATTGGATTTCTCGCATTTTCTTGTTTTAGCGACTTAGATAGATAAAGAAACCAAGCTTTACCTTTTTCATAACTAGTAATTTCAGCATAAATCTTATCTTCCTCATCAATTAATTTTTTTAAAATTGCTAAAGCATGTTGATATTCTAATGTATTTTTTGGTCCATCTTTTTCTAATCGTTCTAATTTCCCATAGCAATTAGCAATTTTCCCTGTAATACCTTTTAATTGTTTTATTTTATCATAATCATCATTAGTTAATTGATACATTTAATCCTCCAAGTATATTAGCCACGTTTAACACTATTTTTTACTTCATCTAAAGCTTTATTAATCATAGACAAACTAATTTCCATATTAGGTAAATTTTTAAATCTTTCAGAAACTAGTTCCTCAAATACTTTTCGTCCATCTTTTTCCATTAGAGAAAATGCGGCTTTTAAAGAACACAAATGGATCAAGCTATCTTTCTTCATACCATCAGTTTTATAATAAGCATTATCTTTCTATTCAAATGCCATCAAAACCGACATAGCAAATTCTAAACCCAATGCATCTTTAAGCATGAAATATGCTTGATCTTGAATTCCCCAAGAAAATGCTAAAAAACTAGAATTAAAAGTTAATTCCGTCGGAACATCAAAGTTATTAGCTAGCATTTCTCTTTCAACTTCCCGAGACAAATAAATCATGTTATATTTTGCACTAATCATTTTTGGACGAAACAATTCAAAAGCAGGATTATCTAAATATTCGCTCATATAAAGTAAAGCAAGCAAACTATATTCTTTATAAAAAGTTACTTTAAAGCACTCTCTTTTCCACATATATTGTTTAGCTTCCTCCAAAGAATTTGCAAGACCATTTTCTAAAAGGTAAGAAGCTTCCTTTATATCGACTTCAATATTATTATAAACCTCCGGTTTTGCCATTTTATTTATTAAAAAATTAAATATTCTTTCGATAGGCATTTTAATTACTGAAGAATCTCCATCAAAAGCTTGAAGTGTTTTATCAAAATAACCATACCATGCCTTTGCTTTGGCGTAGCTTGTAACTTCAGCATAAATTTCTTCCTCTTTAGCTATTAATCTTTTTAATGTTTCTAAATTTTTTTGATACCCAAAAGTATACTTTTTTTGTTTGTTTTCTAAATCTTCCAAATTAATGTAACACTCAGCAATACTAGTAGTAATATCTAGTAATCTTTTCATCTTATCAAAATCATCTTTTGTTAATAAATACATATTTTTATTCCTCCTTAATTATCTTTTTTCCTAGTTAAAAATATAACTTTTTTTCTATCTCTTTCTATACTTCTAAAACTTTGTTTAATTAGTTCGCTGCTTTTATTCCAGGGTGCAGAAGTACTATCCACTAAATCATGGAACATAATATTTAAATCAGTTAATACTTCTTCACTCATAGGTAAAAATATTGCCCTTAAAAAACATTGTCTTACTAATGCATTCGAACTCTTAAATGAATCATTATATTCTCCATCTAAAATACCTAACATTTTATTAATTTGACGAACTGCCAAATAATTTAAATAACTATCTTTAAATTCTAAATAATAATCCTCACCTAATACAGCGAAATTTGCTCGAGCTTCAGTCTTTAATTCAACTTCTTGAGTATCTAAACAACCTTTAGATAAAAAATCAAACTCTATATCTTCATTTAAGAATATACATGAATATTTAGCTTTTATTAAATGATTTCTAACATTTTCTCTATCTTCCTCATCAATAGCTTTTTGCAAAAACATTAGATAAGCATGCATTATATCAACATCAAGAAATACAGTTGCTCGGACTCCCTCACTTAAAATGTCCAAATCATTTAGGAATCTTGAAAAGTTTTCTTTTCCAAATTTATTAATTCCCCTACTAGATAAAGCCTCACCTGCATCAGTACTAAAATATGCTCGTCTACTTAAAGCTTCAATTATTCTTCTTTCAGCTCGGCAAGTTAAATCCTGATTAGCTAACCATTCAAAATTAGTATCCCACTTATTAACTAATGATTTATTTAATAGATAACCTATCCACAAATCGCATCTTTCATAAGTATCAAAGTCAGCTTCATAAAACCCTTTTTCTGTTTCCGTAAGTTTTTTTAAATATTCTAATGCTTTTTTATATTTTAGAGTATTAACTTGTCCAGATACTTCTAACTCGTATAATATTTTATAAATTTTATAAATAGCTTTATTTACTTTTTTTAAGCTTTCTAATTTTTTTAAATCTCTTTCACTTAAATTAATCATATAACCTCCATTAGTTTCTTCTAAGTGTTCTTTCAAAACTAGAAAAACAATCATTAATTATTTCTTTACTACATAAATTTTTAGCGTTTTCACCATCACATAGCACTTTTTCATAAAATTTTTGCATTGTTCTTATTTGACTTTTACTCATCATAGCAAAGGAGGCACAAAGTAAACAATGTTTTAAAATAGCATCAAGAGCCTCAAGTTCATCTTCATATTCGGAGTCCAAAACACCAATCATATTTTCCATTAATGCAATCGCTACTTTTTCCCCGTATGTATCTTTTAAAAATATGTAATAATTTTTGTTTCTTCCTAACAAACTAGCTAAAAATCCCGAACTAAAATACATTTCTTTTGGTATTTCGAAATCTCTCGCCAGCATATCTTTTTCTATTTCTTTATTTACAAACGCTAAACAATATTTTGTAAATACAAAATCATTTTGAAATACTGGAAATTCCTCATTTTCCATCAAAATATTTAAAAAGAACAAATAATACTGTAAAATATCCTTAGTAAACGCTGATCTAAACCAACAACAATCACTTGCAATTGTTTCATCAGCAACATTAAAGAAATCCATACCTGCACGTTTTAATTCCACCAGTTTATCCTCTGTATATTCTCTAATCAAATCTTTATAAAATTCATCAAAAGTAGTTAGTTTTTCGAAAAGTATATTTAAAATTCTTTTATAAAATATTTCTTCACCATCCCTACTCTCTAAGACTCCAATATCTAGGGTAATATCATCAAAAGATGTGCGATAAAAAAGTGTCCAAAACCAAACTTTACATTTTTCATAACTATTTAATTTTGTTTCATAAAACCATTCTTCGGCTTTTTTGGCATACCATAATTCTCCAAGTGAGTTTTGATATTGCGAGCTTGATTTTTTTCCTTTATTTTCTAGTTCACACAATGTAGAATATTTTTCATTAATAACTTCAGTTAAATTAATTAAAATTTGAATCTCTTTATTATCCTTATCAGTCATCTTATACATTTTTATGCCCCCAACCAATTAAGCTTTATTCTAGCATCACAAACCACTTTTGTCAAATAACCTAAAAAAGAATTCTAGTCTTAAAACTAAAATCCTTTGATTTTTATTTTTATCTTCTAAAACAGCTTTAATTCTTCTTACACCTTGAGAAGATGCTTCTTCTTTAACAATTCTAAAATGACCAAGTTCTTTCGTGTTTTTAACGTGAGGTCCCCCACATAATTCTTTAGAAACATCACCAATAGAATATACAGTTACAATATCTGGATACCTTTCAATAAACATACATTCAGCCCCACTTTTAAGAGCTTCTTCTTTTGACATTTCTTCTTTAGTTACATCTAATCCCTCATTAATCCACTTATTTACTAAATCTTCAGCTTGTCTTTTTTCTTCATCACTTAATTTATGGTCGCAAGAAAAATCAAAACGCATTCTTTCATCTGTTATATTACTTCCATTTTGATGAACATTTTCATCAACCACAACTTTTAATGCGGCATTAAGTAAATGCGTTGCTGTATGATACTTTGTTTCTATTTCTCCATTTCCAGCAAGTCCCCCTTTAAACTTTCCAGCACTACCAGTTCTTGATAATTCTTGATGTTCCTTAAATTTCTTGTCAAACCCAGCTCTATCCACTTTAATATTATTTTCTAAAGCTAATTCTTCAGTTAATTCAATCGGAAAACCATATGTATCATATAAATGAAAAGCCGTAACACCATCAATATCTTTATCTTTTATTTTATTAAATTCTTTTAATCCTTTTTCTAATGTTTTATTAAATCTATTCTTTTCATCTTTTAATACATTTAAAACTATACTTTCATTTTCATCTATCTCTTTATAATATTTTCTATATTTATCTATTATTAATTTACCTAATCGTTCTTCCCAATTACTATTAATATCTATATTTAATGCTTTAGCATATCTTATAGCGCGTCTTATAAGTCTTCTTAAAATGTAACCTTGGTCAGTATTACTTGGTTTAATACCAGCTGGGTCTGCACTAATAAATACAGCCGTTCTAATATGGTCTGCTATAATACGCATACTTTTTTCATTACCCTCATATGGAAGATGAGATATTTCTGAGATTAAATCTATAACGTCACTCCATATGCTAGATTTATAATTATCGCAAACGCCCTCCAAAACAGCAGTAATTCTTTCTACTCCCATTCCTGTATCTACATTTTTCTTAGGTAATTCTGTTACATTACCTTGTGCATCTTTATAATATTGCATAAAGACATTATTCCAGATTTCTACCCATCTTTCATCACTTGGGTCATAAACTTCAGGTATTTCATCTTCACTACGGAAATAAAATATTTCTGTATCTGGTCCACATGGTCCAGATTCTCCGGCAATCCAAAAATTATCTTCAATTGTTCTTGCAATTCTTTCTTTTTTTATACCTAATTCTAACCAAGTATTATAACTTTCTTCATCAAAAGGAATATTATCACTACCAGCATAAACTGTAATAGCTAGCCTTTCTTTAGGAATTTTCAAAACACTTGTTAAAAATTCAAAACTCCATGTAATACTTTCTTTTTTGAAATAATCCCCTAAAGACCAATTACCTAACATTTCAAAAAAAGTATGATGGGTAGTGTCCCCGATTTCTTCCAAATCATTTGTTCTTAAACATTTTTGATAATCACACAATCTTCCCCCATAAGGATGTGGTTGCCCCATTAAATAAGGAACTAAAGGTTGCATACCAGCAGTAATAAATAGTACTGACGGGTCATTTTCCGGAACAATCGAAGCTGATGGTATTTGCT
>CAKOLP010000073.1 GCA_934096025.1 uncultured Bacilli bacterium | reverse complement strand
AGAATATGTTAAGTCAAAATATACTGGAACAAACGGAACAAATAATATGTATTTGCATGATAGTAAATTAACTAATGGTGCTAATGATGGTTCATACAGATATGCCGGAGCAAGTAATACAACAAATAACTTTGTATGTTTTGGATATGATTCAACAGATGGAACTTGTCCGACAGATTACTTATATAGAATAATTGGAGTATTTGGAAATAATGTAAAATTAATAAAATATGATTATGCAAATTCCAATTTATTAGGTACAGATGGTGATTATTATGGCTCAACAACACCTAGTGCCTCATATTATAGAGGATCTAAAACTTCAGTAAATAATTATCGTTGGAATTATAATGTAAATACAACAATAAATAGTGGATATGGTTCAAATACATGGAGTACAAGTTTACTAAATAAAACAAATTTAAATAACAATTTTACAACTAAACTAGGAACAACATGGTCAAATAAAATAGCAACAACAACATGGAAAGTCGGAGGAAATACATGGGCAAATATAGGAACTCAAAATGCAAAAACTGCTTATACTAATGAGATTACAACTCCAGTTGCTAATACAACTGTAAGTGCAAAGGTAGGCTTAATGTACGTAAGTGATTATATGTATGCGGCTAGCCCAACTTACTGGATATTGGTAGGTTATAGTTATAATAGTGATGCTACAAAAGATTACCGCGCAGCGGTTAATGATAATTGGCTTTATATGGGAGTTTGGGAATGGACAATCTCGCCGTCCACGGACTATTCGTATAGTGTGTTCGATGTGAGCTATGACAGTCGCGTGAGCAACAGCAATGCGGGCCTTGCTATTGCTGTCCGCCCAGTCCTTTCTCTTAAGTCTTCGATAACATATGCTGGCGGATCCGGTACTAGTTCTAAACCTTTTATAATTGAATAAAGGCCTTGACAAGGTCTTTTATTATGGTATATTTGTGATAATCATATTATTTTCACAATATATATTTATAATTGTTAATGGAGGTTACAAATGAAAGTACTTGTAGTAGATGATGAAAAATTAATTAGAGATGTTATAAAAGAATATTTAGTTTTAGAAAATTTTGAAGTTCGTGAGGCTGAAAATGGTGTTGAAGCACTAGAAAAAGTAAAGAACGAAGATTTTGATATTATTATTATGGATATAATGATGCCTAAAATGGATGGATATACAGCTTGTAGAGAGATAAAAAAAATAAAAGATATTCCTTTTATTATGCTTTCTGCTAGGGGAGAAGAATATGATAAGTTAATTGGTTTTGATTTGGGTATTGATGATTATGTTACGAAACCTTTTAGTCCAAAAGAATTGGTGGCACGGATAAAAGCTGTTACTAAAAGAAAAGAAAAAGAAACTGATGTTTATGTGATTGAGGGAATTAAGTTAGATAATATTGCTCATGATGTTTATATTGATGGAGAAAAAATTTATTTGACTCCGAAAGAATATGATATGTTAAAGTATTTTATTGATAATAAGAATATTGCTTTATCAAGAGAGAAATTGTTAAGTAGTATCTGGGGATATGACTTTTATGGAGATGATAGAACTATTGATACTCATGTTAAAACATTAAGGAAACATTTAGGAAAGTATAAAAATATGATTGTTACAGTAAGAGGAATGGGGTATAAGTTCCAATATGATGAAACTAAAAAAGAAAACTAGTATACAATCTAAAACTTTAGCTTTTCTTTTAATATTTAATTTAGTTATTATTTTGTTGTTGTGGATATGCCAGATATCAATATTTGATATTTATTATGAGAAAGCTCAGATAGATAAAATGGGAGATATAATTAATTCTTTGAAAGATGTTAATGATGAGGAAAAGGATTATGTGCTTCAGGAGATTGCTTATCGAAATGAAGTGTGTATTGGGGTATTAGAAGATGCAAATATTGTGGCAACATATAATTCTAATTTGAATGGTTGTGCCCTTGGGACTAAAAAAGTACAAGTTTTAATGAATAGTTTTATTAATTCAAGTGAAAATGTAAAAGCTTATAGATTTAGAAATGAAGATAAAGAAGTATCTGCTATATTATATGGGATACATGATAGTAACGGATATACATTTATTTATTCTAATTTAGAAGATATATCTGATTTTACATTAATTATTAAGAAACAAATAATGTATATTTTTATAATTAGTATTTTCGTGGCTGTAATATTTTCTGTATTTTTATCAAGTAAGATTACTTATCCGATTACAAATATTACTAAAAAAGCTAAGAAACTTGGTAGCGGAGATTTTGATGTAAGATATGATGAATCGGGGATAAAGGAAATAGATGAATTATCTGAGACTTTGAGTGAAGCTCAAAAAGAATTAGTTAAAACAGATGAACTACGCAGAGATTTAATGGCTAATGTTTCTCATGATTTAAAAACACCATTAACAATGATTAAAGCCTATGCTGAAATGATTAGGGATATATCTTATAAGAATCCTGAGAAAATGAATGAACACTTGGCTATTATAGTAGATGAAACAGATAGATTAACAGTGCTAGTAAATGATATATTAGATTTATCAAAAATGCAGTCTAATGCAGATACTTTGAATATTCAAAAATATGATTTAACTAAAGAAATTAAAAATATAGTTAAAAAGTATCAAATTATTAAAGAAACTGAACAGTATGATATTAAAGTTAATATGCCAGATGAGGTTATTATTAAAGCTGATAAGAAAAAAATAAATCAAGTAGTATATAATTTAGTTAATAATGCTATTAATTATACTGGGGAAGATAAAACAGTTACTGTGAATGTAACGAAGCATAAAAAATATTATTTAGTGGAAATAATTGATACTGGAAAAGGTATAAAAGAAAGTGAAATAAAGTATATTTGGAATAAATATTATAAAAATGATAAGAATCATCAAAGAAATGTGATATCTACAGGTTTAGGTTTATCAATTGTTAAACAGATACTTGAGTTGCATGGTTATGAATATGGTGTTAATAGTATTCTTAAGAAAGGTACGACATTCTATTTTAAAATAAAAATATAATTTTCATTATTCTTACATAAAAACTTCATAATTCTGGAGTATGATGTAAATGTAAGAAAGGAGAGATTATATATAAGATAAAGAAAAGAAATGTAAATTATAAACTATACACAATTAACATATAAAACTCAAAACTCACACTTTTATAGGGAAATATTTGGTTTCCCTTTTTTGTTGTAAAATTTTTTGTATCGTTTTGACTAGTTTTGTCGAAGCCCTTGTCTGGTTGCTTTTAATATGTATAATAGATAGCCAAGGAGGGACTAAAATAGTAGTTAAAAATAAAATAAAATCATCAAATTTACGCGATGATGTAGTGAAAAAACTATTAACTGATAGTTGGGAGGGAAGGAAATATTTGGCTTGTATGATAAGTGCAGTTTTAAATAAGCCGGTAGCTAAGTTAAATATGGTGCACCCGAATATCGGGGTAAACAAAAATGTAGTTAATGGTGAAGCAGACATTGTCTTGGAAAGTAATAATTTTATTGTAAATGTAGAGATTAATAATTTTAATTCATTATCTCTTAGTCAAAATAATTTTTCTTATATTTGTCATTTAATATTAAGACAACTTAAAAAAAGTAAAGATTATAAAAGAAAAATTAAATATATATATCAAATTAATCTAAATAATTTTGGCGTTATGAATGATAAAGAATTTATAGTGCGAAGTAAGATATTAGATGATAAAAAATATCGTGAGTATAGAAAATATTTAATGATAGTAGATATAAATCTTGCTAAACTTAGAAATATGGATTATACTGATATTAAGAAAAAAGGTAAAGCATCTTTGGAGTATTTATTATACTTATTGGTGTGTGAAGACGAGGATGTATTAAAAAAATTATATAAAGGAGATGAGCTAATGGAAGCAATGGTAGATAAGGGAATAGAATTAACATTAAATTTTGATGCAGGATTGAGATATGATGCCCAAAAATTAAGAGAATATAGTTTAATTGAAGTTGGTCAAGAACAAGGAAAAAGAAATAAAGAAGAAGATGTTGTCAGAAGAATGCTAAAGAAAAAATTTAATATTGGAGTTATTTCAGAAATCACAGGGCTATCTAAAAAAGAAATTAATAAATTAAAAAGAGAAGAAACTGTAAAGATGTAAAGTGTTGCAGTTTTTTATTTTCTAGATAGTTTAAAAAAACAAAGCAAAAGCCTTGTTTAAAAGTATAAAAATATAAATATAGATAAGATTAAGCAATAAATAGAGAACTTCCATAGTTTTCCTTGTTTAACCCATTCACTAAGCCATTTGTAAGAAAAATATGTTACTATACCTGATGCTATCATTCCTAATAAATAAGGGATAAGTAAAGAATTTAATTCTTGAGTGCCAAGTAAATCACTTACTCCTAGTAAAAGGGTTGCTAAACTTACTGGAAAATATAATATAAATGTATATTTTAAAGCAGTAGTTCTTTTTAAATTACAAAGTAGGCACGCTACTAAAACAGTTCCACTTCTACTTATACCAGGGATAATTGTAATCATTTGGAAAAGTCCAATAATAATGGCATCTTTTAATGTTATATCATGGTCATCTTTGGTACCTTTGATGTTTCTTACTATAAATAAAGATAATGCTGTTATTAAAAAGGCAAAAGCAAGACCATTAAGGGAATATAAGTTTTCTAGTTTGTCTTTGAATAGAAAACCTACGATCCCAACTGGAATTGTACTTATAATAACATATATACAGTATTTGAAATTCGCTAAGTTTTTAGCTCTTTTTTCTTTTTTAAAGATAAAGGTAAAAAAAGATATAAGTAATTCTTTTATGCTTTTCCAAAAAATAATAAATATGGCAAGGAAAGAGCCAAAGTTAGAGATTATTTCAAAGTTTAGACTATTAAAGATGTTAGTATTAAGTAAATTTTTAAAAAGAAATATATGCCCACTGCTAGAGATTGGTAGTGGTTCTGTAATTCCTTGAATGATTCCTAAAATTATGTGTGTAATTATTGTACCCATGTTAACTCCTTTATATAATAATATTATTTGAATGTTTAATTATGCTTTTTTTACAGTGTAGGTTTTACCTTTAGTATCTACGGTTACTTTGGTTATTTTGATATTTTCTTTTAGTTTGCCAGTTACTTCATCACTTATTTTTGCTGTATTTTCTATTTCATTTATTACTTCCATACCTGTTAATATTTTTCCAAAAGCTGCGTATTTTCCATCTAAAGAGTTGGAAATGTTTTCGTTAGAATCTAAAACAATGAAGAATTGTGAGCCTGCCGAATCGTTATTCATACTTCTAGCCATTGATATTACTCCGGTTGTGTGTTTTAAAGTGTTTTTAGGATAGTTGTTTTCTTTAAATTCTCCTTTTATTGAATAGCCTGGATTACCAGTCCCATCACCATTAGGGTCTCCGCCTTGAAG
>CAKOLP010000072.1 GCA_934096025.1 uncultured Bacilli bacterium | reverse complement strand
GAAGGGTGTTATGGTAAGTAGAAGTATCAAGAAGTTAAAACGAAGGAGGGAATAATTTATGGCAGTAGTTTCTATGAGTTATTTATTAGAAGCTGGAGTTCATTTTGGACATCAAACAAAAAGATGGAATCCTAAAATGAAAGAGTATATTTTTACATCTAGGGATGATATTTATATCATTGATTTAGAAAAGACAAAAGCATGTTTGGAAACAGCTTATGCTGAAATTAAAAACATAGCTAGTAATGGTGGAAAGTTCTTATTTGTGGGAACTAGAAAGCATGCACAAGAAGTTTGCTTGGAAGAAGCAACAAGAAGTAATTCTTATTACGTAACTGAAAGATGGTTAGGTGGAACACTTACAAACTTCAGAACAATAAGAAGACGTGTAAAAAGACTTGAAGAAATCGAAGAAATGGAAAAGAATGGTACATTTGATTTGCTTCCTAAAAAAGAAGTTATTGGTCTTAAAAAAGAATATGATAAACTAAATAAAGTTTTATGTGGTATTCGTGCAATGGATAGATTACCTCAAGCTTTAATTATCGTAGATCCTAAAAAAGAATATAATGCTATTAAGGAAGCAAGAAAATTAAATATACCAGTATTTGGTGTAGTGGATACTAACTGTGATCCTGATGATGTTGATTTTGTAATCCCAGGAAATGATGATGCAGTACGTTCAATTAAAGTAATGCTTGGAGTTTTAACTAATGCTATTTGTGAAGCTCAAGAATTACCACTTGAAGACTATGTTTCTGAAGATGAAAAGAAAGATACAGTAAAGGAAAACGTTAAAGAAGAAAAAGAAGAAGTAAAAGTTGATGAAACAGTTTTAGAAGAATTAAAAGAAATGGAAAAAGCTGATGAACTTGAAAGCAAAACAATTGCTGAATTAAAGAAGTTAGCTAAAGAAGCTGGAGTAAAAGGTTATTCAACTATGAAAAAAGATGAATTAGTTGCAAAGCTAAGTGAATAAGGAGGAAAATATGGAAGTTACTGCAAGTATGGTAAAAGACCTAAGAGAACAAACTGGTGCCGGAATGATGGATTGCAAAAAAGCATTAATTGAAACAAACGGTAATATGGAAGAAGCTATTAATTATTTAAGAGAAAAAGGTATAGCTAAATCTATGAAAAAAGAAGCTAGAATTGCTGCTGAGGGTCTTGCAAATATTTATGTTGATGGAAATAAAGCTGTTATTTTAGAAGTAAATAGTGAAACAGACTTTGTTAGTAAAAATCAAGAATTTAAAGATATGATTGATACTATTGGAAATACACTTGTTAAAAGTGATGTTAAAACAGTAGAAGAAGCAAAAGAACTAAGTACTGATGAGGGTACTATTGGAGAATTAATTATTAATAAAACAGCAAAGATTGGGGAAAAATTATCTTTCCGTAGATTTGAAATTTTAGAAAAAGGTGCAGATGAAGCTTTCGGAGCATACATTCATATGGGTGGAAAAATTGCGGCTTTAACTCTTGTAAAGGGAGCTAGTGAAGAAGTTGCAAAAGATGTTTCAATGCAAGCTGCTGCTATGAAACCTTTATATGTTTTTCCAAGTGAAGTTCCTGCTGATGTAGTAGATAATGAAAGAAATGTATTAAAGGAACAAGCTATGAACGAAGGAAAACCTCAAGATATAGCTGAAAAAATGGTTGAAGGAAGAATTAAAAAATTCTATAAAGAAATTTGTTTAGCTGAACAACCATTTATTAAAGATGGCGACATGAGTGTATCTGAGTTTGTTGCTAAAAATGGTGGAGAAATCATTAAAATGGTTCGTTATGAAGTTGGTGAAGGTATGGAAAAACGTAATGATAACTTTGCTGAAGAAGTAATGAATCAAGTTAAAGGAAAATAAGTAACCTAGTGTTGCTTTTTTTTATGTCCTTTGATATACTTTTTTTATGATAGGAGTTGAAAAATATGGATAAGAATCAGTCATTGTATATGACATTGGTAGTGGTATTTTGTGTAGTTTTAGCAGGGGGAGGTTGCTTCTATTTGGGGACAAAAATGAGTGCTGAGAAACAAGAAAAGTGTTCTGATAATATAGTTGATGTAAAGGATAATACTAAAAAAGAAGAAATGGTATTTGAAGTATTAGAGTATCCCTATACTGTAAATAATATTTTGTATAATTATTTAAAAAGTAATAGTAAGAGTCTTGATGATTATTTAAATAATTTGTCTAATAATAATAAATTGTATTTAGCGGGTATTATAGCGTATAATGCAGACTCTGATTTTGAGAATGAAAGTTTAAATAAATTGAAACAAAACTTAATAAAGTATTTTGGAAGCGATTTAAATCTTAAGGGTGAAGATTTTTATATTGCAAGTAGTGAAATACCTTTGTATAAGTATGATGAAAATAAAGGAAGCTTTTATTATAATGAAGATATTCCAGGCGGATGTATTAATATAGATATAGATACTACAGAAATATATAATTATAAACTTGATACTATAGAAAATAAAGATGATAGTATTATTTTAACTTATTATGGATTATATGCTATGCCAGATGAGATTGGTCCCACAACAGTTACTAATAATAAGAATATTGAACGAGTATTAAATTATGATCAAGATACTGATGGTTTAACTGATGAATATTATTTAAGTGAAGCTTTTGATAAAAATAAGAATGATTTCTTTAAGTTTATTTATACCTATAAATTAGTTGATGGTAAATATGTGTTAGTAGATTTTAAACAAGCGTAATTTTTATTTCTAAAATAGAGAAAATGTGATAAAATTATATTAAGGAGGATTGATTGTATGAATTGGTGGATTATTTTAATTATAGTAGTAGTTTTAATTATCCTTTGGGCTATAGGTGTTTATAACTCTTTGGCAGTATTAAGAAATAGAGTGAAGAATCAATGGGCACAAATAGATGTTCAACTTAAAAGAAGATTTGATTTAATACCTAACTTGGTGGAAACAGTAAAAGGTTATACTAAGCATGAATCAGAAACATTGGAAGCAGTTATTAAAGCTCGCAATAGTTATGTAACTGCATCAGTGCCAGAAGAACAAATGAAAGCTGATGGAGAATTAACGAGAGCTATATCTAAATTATTTGCTTTAACAGAAAGTTATCCTGATTTAAAAGCTAATACTAATTTTCAAGAATTACAAACTGAATTAACAGAAACAGAAAGTAAAATAGCAAGTGCTAGACAATTTTATAATGATACAGTGTTAATTTATAATAATAAAATTGTTACTATACCTAATAATATTGTTGCTAGTTTATTTAGATTTGAAAAAGAAGCATACTTTGAAGTTGATGATTCTGAACGTCAAAATGTTCAAGTTAAATTTTAAGACGTGTTAGGCGTCTTTTTTTAAAGGATGAGGTGAGAGAGTTGAAAAAAATTGCTGTAATAATGCTTAGTTTTTTGTTGCTTCCTGTACTTGTAAGTGGGGCTGAATATGATATAGAACATTTTTATATTGATGCTACTTTAAAGACTAATGGGGATATGGATGTTTCGGAATTAATAGTGTTAGATGGGACATTTAATGGTTATGAAAGAGATATCGTATATAGTTTAAATGATAATGATTATAATGCTTTAGGGATAACTAATTTGAGAATTTATGGTAAAGAAGTATATGGAAGTGTGTCTTTAGATAGTTTTCAAGATGATTTTGAAGACTTTAGTGCTGTAAATAGTGCTGAAAATGGCGATAGTAATAAGTATATCTTAAGTGATATTTCTGGCGGTAAAAGAGTAAGAATGTATTATAGTACTTATAATAGTACGACGGCTTTTTTGATAAAATACACTTTAAAAGATGTGGGAATACTTCATGAAGATGTAGTAGAGTATTATTGGAATTTTATAGGTAATGATTTTGAAGATAATATAAATGATATTAAAATAAGAGTAAATTATCCGAATAAGTTTGAAATGGAAGATTTTAATTGGTGGTTTCATGGAGATTTAATGGGTGAGTCACATATAGATGAGGATTCATTTGATTATACTAGTGTTATTGCTTCTTTATCTTATTTAAAGAGAAATACACCGGTTGATTTTCGGACTCTTGTTGATAAAAATTATTATGGGGCTTTAACTTTTTCTAAAAGTGATAATGCTACGGTAAGGGAGAGTATTGTGGCTCATGAAGATGATATTGTAAGAAAAGATAATGAAAGAAGACAAAGAGAAAGAGAGCTTTTGGAAACATTTGATTCTTTGTGCGTAGCATTTTATATATTTTTGATTGCTACTTGGATATATGTTTATAAAAAATATGATAAAGAAAGAAAGCCAGAATTTATTCATAAGTATAATCGGGAATTTATTGATGATTATAATGTAGAAGTAGTAGATTACTTAATGAATAATAATATTACTCCGAATGCTTTAAGTGCTTCGATAATGAATTTAATATATAAAAAGAATATTGTAGTTGAAAAAGAAGCAGATGGTAAAAATTACAAATTTACTTTGAAGAATAGAGATAGATTAAATGATACAGAAAATAGTTTGGTAGATTTTTTGTTCCTAACTGTGGGAAATAATAGTGAGGAAGATAGTGATTTAATATTTACATCTAAAGAACTAAAGGATTATGCAAAGTCTACTAAAACGTGTGATGATTTTATGGCTAGTTATACAGCTTGGAAAAATAAAGTTTTAGAAGATGGCAAGAAAATGAATTTTTATGATTCTTTAGGGGAAAGATTTAAATATGCAATATTGGTACTTGTTGTTGCTTGTATCCTATACTTTTTTGGCGTAGTTGTGTATCATATTAATACTTTGTTGCTTAATTCAGTGGTTTTTGCAGCGATAATATTTTTGATATATGTTGGTTGTATTAAAAGAAAAAGCAAGCGAGGTATTGAAGATTATGCCAAATGGAAAGCTTTTAAAAACTTTTTAAATGACTTCGCCGTTTTTGAAACTAAAGATTTGCCAGAAATAATATTATGGGAAAGGTATTTGGTTTATGCTACGGTTTTTGGACTAGCTAAAAAAGTAGAAAAAGAAATGAATGTAAAAATCAAAGAAATGAATATAGATGATTCTATTTATAGAGATACTTATTTTTATAGTCATAATGTAAATGTAGTAAGTGATATTAATACTATGATAATGTCATCTTACCAAGGTGCTCAATCTACGATTACTAGAGTTAGTGCATCTTCGAGTGATGGTTCGTTTGGAGGCCATGGTGGAGGATTTTCATCAGGTGGTGGCTTCGGCGGAGGTGGCGGCGGAGGCCGTGGATTTTAAAAAAGATAGCTTTTGGGCTATCTTTTTCGTTGACGAGATAAAATTGGGGCTTGTTCTAGTTTAAGTGATTCATAAGACAAGTCATTTTCTAAAAGTGGGGTTTGTTCTTCTAGAGTTTGAGTATTTTCTAGTTCTTTTGCTTCTTCTCTTTCTCTTTCTTCTTCTAACATGGTTTTAAAATGTTCAAGGCTTCCCAGACTACAATTTAAAACAGTTATAACTTCCATTGTTTTTTTAAAATTAATTAGGTTTGATA
>CAKOLP010000071.1 GCA_934096025.1 uncultured Bacilli bacterium | reverse complement strand
CCAATGGTTGCAAATCTTAGTTCTCACTTTTTGGCTGCGCATCGTGGTGTTAAAGAAGTTTGGTATACTTTATATAAACAGCTATGCTGTAAGATCTGCAAAAACTTATCTTAAAATATTTGAGAGTGAAAGTGATGAGACCTACAAAAGTGATGATGATATAAAAGAACGATTGATACAATTGTGTTTTTTGAAATCTGCTTTTTATTTAATGAGTAAAGAGGGACGCGAACTTTTTGAGGCATATTTTAACGAAGTATTTTTAGATAAAAAAAATATAGATATAACCAAGGGTTTGATTTTGGAGACTTTAAATGAAATAAAGAGTGATTTTGGTAGAAATTAGAAGATATTAAAAAAGTTATATAAATCGACTTATTAATATAATGAAATAGAAAATAAAAATATAATTAAATATTTTGTAATATTTATACTAGAAATTTTAGATAATTAATAGTAAAATATACAAAAAGAGGTGGGTTAATGAAAAATGAAAAATTATCTGGATATGCATCTATCGATAAGCCTTGGTTAAAATATTATCCAAAGTATATTATCGAAGAAGATATTCCAAAAATGACAATGTATGAGTATTTGTTGAAAGCTAATAATTATTATCCGAATAGAATAGCTTTGAATTATTTCGATAATAAGATTACATATGGCGTGTTAATTGAAAAAATCGATATTACGGCTTTAGCTTTAATGGAAATGGGAATTAAAAAAGGTGATATAATTACGGTTTGCTTACCTACATTACCTGAGTTTATTTATTTGTTTTATGCTATTAGTAAAATTGGTGCCATAGCTAATATGATTGATCCTCGAAAAAGTTCGGAGGAAATGATTGAATATAGTAACAGTGTAAATTCAACAGTATTTGTTGTAGTAGATACTGTTTTAGAAAAAGTAAAAGTGCTAAAAGAAAATACATCAGTGGAACAAATAATTGCTATTTCTCCGTCTTTATCAATGCCAAAAAAATTGCAGAAATTATATAATTTGAAAAATAGAAGTAAAAAGAGAAAAGATATTATTTATTGGGAAGATTTTTATAATCTGGGAGTAACTAGAAAAAAGAATGTAATTGTAGAAAGTTTCCCAGAATATGTTCCCAATACTGCAGTTGCTATTGTTTATACTGGGGGAACTACTGGTAAAAGTAAAGGCGTTGTTTTATCAAACGATAATATAAATGCAACTTCTTATCAAACTTTAACTTGCGGTTATCCATTTGAAAGAAAACATGTTTGGTTAAATATTATGCCGCCATTTATTGCCTATGGAATAGGAAATGGATTACATTTACCTTTGATTTGTGGGATGGAGATGGTTGTGGTACCAGCTTTTGATCCTAATAAATTTGATCGATTATTAAAAAAGTACCATCCTAATCATATGACTGGTGTTCCTACACATTACGACAGTATTGTAAATAGTAAAGTGTTGAAAAATGAATCTTTAGATTTTATAATGTCTGCTATTGTTGGAGGAGATAAACTTGATGAGACTAGAGAAAATATTATTAATAAATATTTCTTTCAACATAAATGTGATTTTAAAATATCTAAGGGATATGGTATGAGTGAGGTTGCTGCAGCTGTTTGTGCTGCTGGTATAGATAAAGAAAACGAAATAGGTTCTGTAGGAATTCCTTTCCATCATATTACTATGGCTGTTTTTGATCCAGAAACAAATAAAGAATTAAAATATAATGAAATAGGGGAATTATGTATTACTGGGCCTAATACCATGTTAGGTTATTATAATAATGAAGTTGAAACTAATAAAGTTATAAAAGAACATGAAGATGGCTTAAAATGGGTTCATTCTGGTGACTATGCAAGTATAAATGAAGATGGTAAAATATTCATTAAAGGAAGAATTAAAGAAATGATTATAAGGCATGATGGTTTTAAAGTTTTTCCTATTGCTATAGAAGAAGTTCTGTGTGCTAATACAAACGTTAATACTTGTAAAGTTGTAGGCGTAAAAGATAATAATTTTTCACAAGGTGAATTACCAAAAGCATTTGTTGTTTTAAAAGAAAATAGAATTAATAAAGAAGCCATAAAAAAGGAATTAAAAAAAGAATGTGAAGAAAAATTGGCAGAATATATGCAACCTATAGATATTGTTTTCTTAGATAAATTGCCTCTTACAAAAATAGGTAAAATAGATTTTATGAAACTAAAAGAAGAAAATTAATGCGTTTTCTTTTTTTTTTAATTGTGTTATACTTGTAGAAAAGGTAGTGATAATATGATGTATATAGGAATTTCTTTAATTGTTTGTAGTTTAATATATAGTATTTTGGTTATGGCTGTATTTTTTCTAAAACCACGATTATATTCACATGAAACTAATTTTTATAAAAAAATATTAATAGCCAATTTAGCTAATTTGTTGTTAGAGTTGGGATGCTTTATAACGATCGCTAATGCAAGTAAAATTCCTTTAGTAGCAGCGGTTGTTAGTAGATTGTTTTTGATTTCTTTACTGACTTGGAATATATTTTTTACGTTGTATATTTTTCATATATCATTAACATTAAAAAAGGAAAAAAAGTTGTTAAAAGCTTTAAACTTTTTAGAAGCCTTAGTTTTTGGGGTAGCAGTAATTATTGTAAGCTTTTTTCCATTATACTATTTTTACGAGGATAATGTTATGTATTCCTATGGTATGAGTGCTGATTTTATAACTTTAATCTTTGGAACAAATATAATGCTAGCAGCCATAATTGTTATTAAGAATTATAAAAAAATTAAGGTTAAAAAGTTACTTCCTTTATTTTGCTTAATATTTTTTATTTGTGTCTGTATATTAATTCGTAATATAGAGCCAGGATTAAATATAATATCTTGTATAATTGCTTTTATTACGTTATTTATGTATTTTACTATTGAAAATCCTGATGTGAAATTAATTGCTCAGTTAAATGCTGCAAAAACTCAGGCGGAAAAAGCTAATCATGCTAAAACAGAGTTTTTATCTAGTATGTCTCATGAAATAAGGACACCGCTTAATGCAATAGTTGGATTTAGTAATATTTTATTAGAAGATAAAGAACTGCCAGATAGTGCTAAAGATGAAGTTAATGATATTGTTATGGCTTCGGATAATTTACTTGAGATAGTTAATGGAATACTTGATATATCTAAAATTGAAGCAGGAAAATTAGAAATAGTTAATACTGAATACGATGTAAATAAAGTTTTAACAGAGCTTACGGCTTTATCCCGGGGAAGATTAGGTGAAAAACCAATTGAATTTATAACGAAATTTGATGAAAGTATCCCGCCGGTATTGTATGGAGATGCCAGTAGACTTAAACAAATATGTGTAAATATATTAACAAATGCTATAAAATATACTAAAAATGGTAGTATAATATTTAGTGTAAATTCAGTAAAAAAAGATAATGTTTGTCGTTTAATTATTGCAGTGGAAGATACAGGTATTGGTATAAAACAAGAAAATATTAATAAGTTATTTAATAAGTTTGAAAGATTAGATTTAGAAGATAATGTTACTATTGAGGGAACTGGCTTAGGACTGGCTATAACTAAAAAACTAGTAGATTTGATGCATGGAACAATTGTGGTGCAAAGTGTGTTTGGTAAAGGTTCTAAATTTACAGTATCAATTGATCAAAGAATAGTAGAAAAACCTACGATTGAAATAGAGAAAAAAGATGTAAAAATAGAAGATATAAAAATTAATAATAAATTAGTTTTAATAGTTGATGATAATAAAATTAATTTAAAAGTAGCAGAAAGATTACTTAATACTTATGGAATTGAAGTTGAATGTGTCGAAAGTGGATTTATTTGTATAGAAAACTTACAAAATAACAAGAAATATGATATGATTTTAATGGATGATATGATGCCAAAGCTGAGTGGAGTAGAGACTTTAAAGAAAATTAAAGAAGAATTTGCAAATTTTGATACTCCGGTTATTGCTCTTACAGCTAATGCCCTTACGGGGGAAAGAGAAAAATATTTAGCGTGTGGATTTGATGACTATTTGGCAAAACCTATTAATAAAGATGAATTAAATAAAATAATAAATAAATATTTAAACAACAGATAAGGAGATATTGTATGAAAGATGTTAATATTTTAATTGAAAATGGAGCTAATGTAAAAAAAGCTCTTGAGTTATTCGGAGATATGGAAACTTATGACCAAACTTTAGAAGTGTTTTTAAGTGAAGTGCCTGATAAAGTAAAGAAAATTGAAAATTATAAAATGATTGGGGATATGGCTAATTATGCAATATTAGTTCATTCACTAAAGAGTGATGCAAAATATTTTGGGTTTGAAAAGTTAGCCGAGCTTGCTTATGACCATGAACTTAAAAGTAAAGCTAATGATATGTATTATGTAACAGAACATTTTGATGAATTAATGTTGGAAACTAAAAGAATTATTAATTTAGTAAAAAAATATATGGGTGTTGGTGTTATCACTGAAGAAGAATATAAAAAACCAACTAATAAGACTGGAAAAACTATATTAGTGGTAGATGATTCAAATATTATAAGTAATTTTATAGTTAAAATTCTTGGGGATGATTTTTTAGTAGAAGTCGCTAGTGATGGCAAAGAAGCCTTAGATATGTTAGAAGATAGTGAAAAAAGAAAAAATATAAAAGCTATGTTACTTGATTTAAATATGCCGAATGTTGATGGTTTTCAAGTTTTAGAGTATTTAAAAAAGAATGATTTATTTAAAGAAATTCCCACTTCTATAATAACTGGGGTAGATGACAAGGAATCTATTGATAGAGCTTTTAAGTATCAAATCATAGACATTTTATTAAAGCCTTTTAATGAAAGAGACGTAAAAAAGATTTTAGAAAAAACATTAAATAGTGTAATATAAGGAGGAATCTATGAAAGTTATACTTGTAAATGGAAGTCCTCATAAAGATGGAGAAACTTACAAAGCTTTAACAATTGTGACAAAAGCTTTAGAAGAAAATGAAGTTGATGTAGAATGGTTTTATCTTGGAACTAAGCCAGTTCGCGGATGTATTGCTTGCGAGGGGGGCTTAGAGTAATCGTTGTGTTTTTAATGATGATGTATGTAATGAACTAATAGATAAAATGGTTTTAGCAGATGGCATAATTATTGGAACGCCAGTATATTTTTCAGGGCCAAATGGAGTATTAACAGCTATTTTAGATAGGGTTTTCTATGCTAGTCAATCAAATGGTAATTTACTAGTTGGCAAACCAGCAGCTGCTGTTGCTATTTTATATAGATCAGGATCTAATCATGCGATAGATAGAATAAATAAGTATTTTACTTTTAATGGAATGCCTATAGTTAGTGCTAGTTACTGGGCTATGAAATTCGGAGACGTTTCTAATGTCCCAGATGATGTAAAGGATAGAGATACCATGTATTCTTTAGGGGTAAATATGGCAAATATGCTAAAGCAATTAAATAAATAACCAATTAAGCAGGAGTATTATCCTGTTTTTTGCATATATTATTGTAACATTTTGACTAGTTTTGTCGAAGCCCTTGTTTGGTTGTGTTTTGTATGTATAATAGATACCCAAGGAGGG
>CAKOLP010000070.1 GCA_934096025.1 uncultured Bacilli bacterium | reverse complement strand
ATTTGTATATACTACATTTGCATTTTTAGTATATATATTTACATATTTTGGATTATCTAATATAAACTTTTGATTTGTTCCTTTAAAATATATATTATAATTATCAGATGGTGTAGCCATATATGTATTAAGTACTGCAATGCTCGCCCCTTCTTTAACCACAAAATCTCCAAACACATTCCACATTGGAATTCTTTGATGTCCCTTTTCAATAAAAGTAAAGTTTGCCATCTCCTCAACTAGTACATTTCTGGCCCCGTGCGTTGTAGTTTTAGCGAATCCATTACCAGTAGTTAAAAGAAATTCAGAACCATGACCTACTGTTAGATCCGTTCTGTTCGTGCCATTCATAAATTCTCTATCTGTTGTTACACTTACTTTACTATTTGACATAATTTTAACAAAAGATGGTATAACATCATTAAAGAAAAAAACAGTATTAGTACTTGATGTGCTTGTTATTGTTGTATCGCCATCTAATATAATTCTATTAGAATCACAAACCCTTTGTGCTGGAACACCATTAGTGTCTTTTACTTCTATTATAGAATCAACAATCTTAGTAGTTCCATAATAATTCTGTGAAAGTTCTATTCCACTAAAATTTATATTATTGTACTCTACAACTACATTAGAATAGTTGGGATGAGAAGGAACATAAACAACTCCATAACCATGTGAAGATATTATGTTCATATTCTTTAATATAATTCTTTTATTAGTTGTACTTGCCTTTATAACTGTTGCTTCTAAACTTAAATTATTTGTATAAGTATATTTTGTATTATTATAAGTTCCATCAATTATTAACTTATTTTTATTACTATTTATAACAAAACCACTTGTTGCTGTTATATCATTTCCTAAATAAATATAATCATAATTATTATCCTCACTTAATGCTTGTTTTAATTCATCACTTGTCATTACAATAACGGTATTATTATCTATTACTTGAATATTATCACCTTCCTTTGTAATAATTTATGATGAAAACAAAAAATGTAATAATTAATTCATACAGATTAAAGAAAAAAAGAATAGTTTTCCTATTCTTAATGTATTTTTGTAACACTTAGCATCGCATTAGTACTTCCATTAAATCTCATATTAACAGTTTTTGATGTTTTAACATTTAGTGTTATAAGATCATTTGGTTGTAGAGAACAAATAGTTGAACCACTTATACTATTAATCATTTGAGCACTAAATTCACTCGTTGCGCTCGTTGCGGGCACTAATATATCATTTGCTCTAACAGACATAGTTATAGAACACTCTTCATTGGTAGCCCCACATAACAAATATGAAACTAAATAAACACCACTTTCTTTTATTTTAATAGAATTATTATCTGGATATTCTGTAAGAAATGCCGTTCCTTTTTCTAGTAATGGTATTACTGTATCTACAGCTTGTGGTAAATTTATTTGAGTGTCAGTCATTGAATATCTAATTCCATAAGAAGGTGTAAAAGATGTTCCTGGAGGACCAGCAGGCCCTTGTGGTCCTCTTTCTCCCATATCTCCTTTTTCTCCTTTTGGTATTGAAAATGCTAGATGGTGCACCCAATTTTCAAAAGTATCCATAACAGTTGCTGGTTCTCCAGCTTCTAAAGTCTCTGTTTCATCTATAGCAATATGTTCTGTTCTTCCTATTTCTCCTGGCATTCCTCTTGGTCCAATATCACCTTGTTCACCTTTTTCACCCCTTGGTATTTTAAAATCCAGAACTACATCTACTGGTGTTCCAGTATTTATTACCTCTGCTTCTTCATTTGGTTCTATTGTTTCTACATTTCCAATTTGAATAGTTGATGGACCTGGATCGCCTTTTTCTCCTTTAATTCCTTGAGGCCCAACATCTCCTTTATCTCCTTTTGGTCCTTGAATTCCTTGTGGTCCAGTTTTTCCTTCTATTCCCTGTATTCCTTTAGGTATTTTAAAATTCAAAATTACATCTTCGTTTGTTCCAACATTTTCTACCTTGGCATCTTCAAATGATTCTACAGTCTCTGTAAAACCAACCTCAATGCTTGTCGGTCCTGGTAAACCTCTTTCTCCCTGTGGACCAATATCACCTCTATCCCCTTTTTCTCCTTTTGGCCCTTGCACATAGCAAAATCTATATTTATTTTGTTCTTCTTGAATTCTTTTTCTTATTTTTTCGTAATCGTTATTATAATTACAATTATTATACACGTATATCTCCCCTTTCTTTTACTATCAATCAATAAAATATAATTTTTTATATATTTTAATTTATGATAAAGAAAGCATCACGTGTAATTAATTAGTACATAAAAAATAAGCAATCAATATGTAACTGCTTATTCATCTATATTTAATTTAAAATTTTCTTCTTAAACCTTCTCACTTTTTGTTAACTCAGCTTTAAACAGTTCAAAAGTAGCATTATACACTTTTTCACATTCAGTTTTTGTTAAACCTGTTTTAGTAGCTAAAGCTTCTATCATTTCTGGTTTTTTCATTCCTTCCACCCTCTTTTTAATCAATCATAACATCTTTCTTAATACTATTTATATTAAAGACTGTCTTTTTTTCTATTTTTATTCTCTGATTTAATGATTTTCTAAATATCCATCCAAACCAATTACATTTATAAAATGTTTAATTTGTTTCTTTCAGCTGTTAATACAATGACTTTTATATCTTTTCTTATTTTTTTTACTACTTTTAATTCTTCTTCTCCGCTACCATTATTTAAATAAGTATTATTTGTAATAATTACATTATATTTATTTGGATTATCCATAAACTCTTGAATTAATGTTTAACAACTAGGAACAATAGTTGTTTTACAACCAATACTTTCTAAGACAAAATTTGATATAATTGCCATTTGTTCATAATAACCAGTGCAAATGTGATTGTTTCAAGCGTACATAAGACTAATCATGACTTTAGTTAATTCTTAGTGTTAATCACATAGTCAACACACTCCTTCAAAAATATTTTGAAAGGAAGTTTATTTATGGAAGTTATTTATCCAAAAGCATGTGGTGTTGATGTGCACAAATCTTTTATAGTTGCTGTCATTTGTGACCCAACTTCCATCACACCTAAATATTTAAGAAAACGTTTTTCTACCTATAATAATTCTTTAATTCAATTTAGAAATTGGCTTATTGATAACGATTGTCAAAATGTATGCATGGAATCTACCGGAAAATATTATGTTCCTGTATACAATGCATTAGAAAATTATATCTCTAATGTCGTCGTTGCTAATCCTAAATGGGTTAAAGCTATTAAGGGTGAGAAAGACGATAACAAGAATGCCAACAAATTGCTTGTTTAATTTTTAACTTTCTTTGGGGTAAGGGGAAGTCTGCCATTTTTTACTTAATTTTATAAAATAAATTTGCTTTTTATTTTCAGACTAATCACCACATTTTGTATCAAAAGTTAAATTTTTAAATAAACGATTACTTAAAAGCGAAAAATATAAGAATCGATACAAGAAATATTATACTTTTTTTACCGAAAATCCAACCGTTTTCAATAGATTTTCTACCGTTTTCGGCAAAATTTATTGAAATCAAGAGATATTTTTATAAATTTTTTGATATAATTACATATAGGCAAAGGAGGCCATAATATGTCTTTTACGCAAGCAATAATCAATAGAATACTTGAACTATGTGAAAAGAACCATATTACTCCAAATAAGTTATCAGAACTTTCCACTGTACCGGTAGCAACACTATTTGCGTTACTAAATGATAAAGTAGAAAATCCTAGTTCCAGAAACATATATAAAATGTGTAAGGTTTTTGGGATAACTATGGCAGAGTTTTATGATACTGATATATTTAATCAAATGAATTTTACGAAATAAATATTTATTGTTTTCTTTTTACACGGGCAATTAAGTTATAAAGAGGGATATATCAACTAAATCCCAACCTATTTTCCTCTGCATCCCACTTTATTTTTTCATTTAATCTACACACTCCTTTCTGAAAATGAGGCAACAATGCCTCATTTTGTTTTACAAAAAAGGAAGCATAGACTATAAAATAATTAAACTATTTAAAATACTTAATACTAAAAGTAGTTCCTTCTCCTTCTAAAGAATTCACAATAACTCTTCCATTATCCTTTTCTATTGTTGCTTTTGCTAAAGATATTACTATCACTACTAAAGTTTTTTTTATAAAATCTTTTATTTTTATCTAGGGGTAAGTGTTATTTTTATCAACTTTAACAATAATTATATATTACTAGTGTTACATCTAAGTTACAAAATGATAAAAAAGAGAATAGTATAAACTACAATGGTAAAGGAGGTTTATCTTAAATCTCTCTATTGCAGCTAGCCAATATAGCCATTCTATCCTCTTGGTACTATTTTACCATTTTTTCCGTTTTAAGTAGAAAATTATTATTTATTTACATAAAATCTCTTGATATCAATAAATTTTTATGATACATTATTAATAATCATTACTATTAAGGAGGTAATTGTGAGAAATACTACACAAAGAAATTTAATACTGGATATTATTAATAATTCATGTGAACATTTAACTGCTGAAGAAGTATATGAAATCGCTAGAAAAAGTATTTTAAATATTAGTTTAGGAACAGTATATAGAAATTTAAATATTCTAGTAGAACTTCAAAAAATAAGAAAAATTAAAGCTTTTGATGGGAAAGATCATTATGACAAATTGCATATTAAACATAACCACTTTATTTGTTTAAAATGTAATAAAATATTTGATATACATGAAACATCTAATATTGAGTATAAAAATATTCCAGATGATTTTGAAATAGTAAATTATGATATTACCTACTCTGGTTATTGTAATGAATGTAAGAAAGGAAGGTAAAGATGGAAAATCTAAAAGGAACAAAAACGGAAAAAAATTTAATGGAAGCTTTTGCAGGTGAATCACAGGCAAGAAATAAATATACTTATTATGCTTCTAAAGCAAGAAAAGACGGTTTTGAACAAATTGCTGCAATTTTCGAAGAAACTGCTAATAACGAAAAAGAACATGCAAAATTATGGTTTAAAGAACTTCATGGTGGGGAAGTTCCTAGTACATTAGAAAATCTTAATGATGCTGCAAGTGGTGAAAACTATGAGTGGACAGATATGTATGAGAGAATGGCTAAAGAAGCAAGAGAAGAAGGATTTACAAGAATTGCTAATCTTTTTGAAGGTGTTGCCAGAATTGAAAAAGAACATGAAGAAAGATACAAAAAATTAATTGAAAATATTAATAATGACTTAGTATTTTCTAGTGAAGGTGATACTATTTGGATATGTCGCAACTGTGGTCATATTGTCATTGGTAAAAAAACTCCAGAAATTTGCCCTGTTTGTTCTCACGCTAAATCATTCTTTGAAAGAAAAGCAAATAATTATTAATTTTATGTCATCAAAAGGGGCTGTAATGAAATTATTTTATTTCATTACAGCCCCTTATCTAATAGAAAAACTATTATTTATAGTTAATATACTATACATAAAAAGAACATCTTGATTATTAAATTTTATATAATTATTCAAAATTTTTGAAGAAACATATCTAATATCAATAACAGTAATCTTCTTATA
>CAKOLP010000069.1 GCA_934096025.1 uncultured Bacilli bacterium | reverse complement strand
CAAATACAAACTCCGCTTTCTAACGGAGCTAACATTCAACTTGTTGGAGAATGTGGGACTCGAACCCGCGACCCCCACGGTGCAAGCGTGGTGCTCTAGCCAACTGAGCTAATTCCCCAAGAACAAGATTATTTTATCATATCAAAATGAAATAATCAATACCTTTTAATTAATTCTTACTTACTTTTATACTTTTTCTATAAAATATTAATACTATTTAATTATTATTCATTATCTTCTAAAAAATAATAAGCCATTTTTTTATAATTATCTTGACTATTTAAACAAGTGTCTATCAAGTAACCTTTTTCATTATGCAATTGATATTCCCTAATACCCCGGATATAAAAATCCTTATTTATATCTTCAATATAAAATGGAACTATATCATTACACAAGCACTCTCTAAACATTATCATTCTTCCAATACGACCATTGCCATCCTGAAACGGATGAATTTTTTCGAACTTAACATGAAACTCTATGACATCTTCAATAGTTTTAGTAGGTATTTTATCGTACCATTCTAATAAATTTTTCATGTCACTTGCTACATTACTTGGTAAAGATGTAGTAATATTACCTACAAAATTCTTTTTCTTTTTATACTCCCCAACATTAAACCACTCTTTTTCACCATCAGTTAAAGTTCCAGATTTTAAGATAAAATGAAATCTCTTTATCATATCTTCAGTTAATTTATCTTCAATAGTATCTAACATATATTTAAATAAAGTGAAATGATTCTTTGTTTTTGTAGCATCTTTTAAAACAATAACTTTATCACTACTCGTTAGGATTGTTCCAGTATCATAGATGCTTGCTGTTTCATCAGGTGTTATCGTAGAACCCTCAATATGATTAGTATTATAAGTAAAATCAAGTTGTGTTTTATGATAAAGATTACCAGATAACCCAATATTCTTTTGCTCTATTAATGCTTTTTTTATTTTACTTACTTCCATTTTCTTCTCCTTTATTAAAACTAATTCTACTTATATTTTTACTTTTACTAATATTAAAATGATTATAAAAAAAGAATCAGTAACCCCGATTCTAAAATAGAAAAGTATATCAAATATATAATTCTCTATTTCTCCAAAACATTCACTAATCTTCTTTAATTTTTATTAGACCAGCTTCTACTTCTTCTAATGCTCTACCTATTGGTCTTTTGTTTTTGTATTCACTTTCTTTCATTTGATAGTGATTTTTGTTAAGCATTTGCTTACTTCTTATCGAAGCAACCGTAACTAACTTATACTTCGAATCAACTACATTAAGTAGTTTGTCAATTGATGGATATAACATACACGCACACTCTCTTTCCTGCTCTTATAATATCCAACATACAGAATTATTGCAAGTAAAATTAAATTTTTTACATAAATTTTACATTAGCTTAAAACCTTAACATTAATTTCATTATCTTTATTAGTTATTTTAACTTTTAAATTATTTAAATTACTATTATTATCCCGAGGGTCTCTAACTTTGCCATCTTCATCAAATAAAACAGCATTACATTTTGCTAACTCCTCTACCGTCATATATACAGAAGAACTTTTTTCAAATAAAGAATCTGTATTTTGGGCATAAATCTTGGCTTGAGTCTCTATAGCATTTATTTTATTTTCATACAAGGTTTCTTCCAAATTAACATTTAAACTTTTAGATACATAATTAGCAGTTAGAAAATAGCCAACACTAAATACTGCTAAAACCACCACTAACTCTACTGCACCATATCCGTTACACTTTTTCTTTTTCATTTTTAGTATATCCCCTATATTCCCACAAAGGAAAATCCTTTCTTATTGCCATTATTTCTTCCATCATTTTATGTTTTAATTTCTCACCTTTAAACTCAAATAAACTTATTACTATTTCTTCTAAGTTAGCTTTAGCTAATTCTTCTTCATTTAAAGAATTATAAAGATATGGAATAACCACATTTATATCAACATATTCTAAATCACTTTTCTTAAACACATAGTTATTTTTAAGCATTTTAATAAATTTTTTATAAGCTTTTACAGAATGATGATATAAACTTGTACCCAGAGAAAGAAAATCTTTTGTTTTAAATTCTTTATAATTAGTATCTTTATAGTATCTATCTATTCTTTTTTTATTAGTTAATTTCTCACTATAAATCATTTTATCAGTTATAATATAATCTTTCTTATAGTAAAAGTCTAATAAAGAAGTGATATTTGCTGTCCCAGTTAACACTTTAAAATGCTCTATATCAACAACACCATAAGCAATAATTATTCCTTTGCTTACTTTATATATGGCATCATTTTTCTTAATACAATTTATTACTTCCTTATCGTTTAAATATCTCTTAATTAATGTCTTTATTTCTTTAAATATTTGTAAGTTGTCTTTTTGTTCTATTATTTTTAAATCAAGCAAGTAATTTATTAAATCCTTATTATTATTTAATAACTCATTATCATTTACCTTTAAAATGCGTAATAAAGCTTGATAATCTTCTAGATCCAAACACATTAAAATACCTTTAATATAATTATCTAATACATTTAATATTTCTTTGACTAAATCTTTTTTATTTTTCTTTACGGAAGATGCTTCAAATTCATATATATTACATAAACTATTATATTTTTTTATAATGTTATTTAATTCTTCTTTTTTTAAACTTTCTAAATATTTTTGAAAACTAATTTCACTTTCAATCATTCTACCACTCCATAAATATTATATAATAAATATCTTCGTTTTTAAAGAGGAAAAGACTGTAATTTTTTTAATCAAATATTACTTTTTCTCCATTTTTAGAATGTTCAAAAAATTCATCACAAGTAACATGAAACTTTGGTCTTGAATACTTATACATAGACACATAAGATAAGTCTATATTTTCTTTCTCTTTAATAAATTTATTATAAACATCTTTTAAAAGTTCTTTTTTAGTTGCATATTTATGAAGACCTTGGTACTTTTCCCAAGCGTGTTCTAGCCAATAATAATTGCCCTCTTTAGCAAATATCAAAAATGTGTGCGAATAACAGTCTTTATAAATATCATAAACTATAAAATAAGTCTCTAAGTCATAACCAGAATTTTTTAAATAATATCTTTCTAGTTCTGTTTGATCAAAGCATACCCCACATTTATTTTACATAAGTTCTTTTGGGGTTTGTAAAACATAATCAAAAGCAAAATCCTCATATATATCTCTTTTTTTATTATCTTTTGAAACCCAACCATAAGTTATATCTTGCATTAACTCTAATACATCTACTTCACTATAATAATCCCAAAAACCTAAGTTTCCCCTAGCTTTTATTGGTACTTCCAAAGGGGTAACATCTTCTAAAACCCAAGCATAACGTCCTACTTTATATTCTCCACAAATATATTCTTGATAATTGTTCTTTTTAATATTTTCGATAAATTCGTGCGTCATATAAATACAATCAACTAAATTAGCTTTACATAATATATATCCATACTTCATACTCTGAATATCCACTAAAGACATTAATTCTTTTCTATCTAAAACCTCAGAAGTTAAATTACTTTTACTAGCATGAATATATACTTCTCCCCGAAAATTTGTTTTCCAACTCCTAGTTTCTATAAACTTCTTTTTTCTGCATATAAGGGATGCAAATGGTTCTCTAATACTTAATACTTTCATAAATCCTCCGGTTAAATTATACCACAAAAAAAGAAGAAACTAAGTTCTTCTAACAACATCTAGGTCCAAATACATTCTCACAAACATTTTCTTCACAACATGTATATTGTGGTGTAAATGTATGTCTATAAACATGATGATTAATTATTCTTGTATTACATGGCATAATATGTGGTACCTCATGACATATATATCTGTGGCAAACTCTTTCTTGTGGACATTCAAAAATTGGGGCTTGCATACAACCTGAAGTACCATAAGCTCCTGTACAAGGTCTATCCACAGCAGGCATACTTGCCTCAGCAGAACCGATAGATGTTTTATCGTAGCTTTTTTTCATTTCTGTTTCTTGATTAAAACTTTCATTAAAATAATTCATAACTAACATTCCTTTCTATTTTATCTTATGAATTATTTTTTTTATTGTCTAGTCAATAACACAAGATATTTTGGCTTTAAAAAAAGATATTACTTCTTTTTAGGAAACATAATATCTTTAACATTATAGAAATATTGTACTCCGGAGATAACTGAAAATACTACCGCTGTAATTAAAAGCATATCTGCAACTGGTAAATTAATAAGTTCAAAAGGAAGATTAGAAAACATTGCAAGGGTTAATCCTACCATCATGCATATAGTCTTTATTTTTCCCATAATCGAAGCTGCTACCACTTTACCATTTTGCCCAGATAACATCTTACATGAATCTACTACTATATCTCGAGAAATAATAACTACAGGTATTACAACAGAAATAACTCTATTATAAGCAAGTATTATTAATAAACCATTTACAAGCAATTTATCAGCTATAGCATCCATAACTTTACCAAAATCCGTTACCTGATTATACTTTCTAGCAAGATAACCATCTAAAAAGTCCGATGTAGATGCTATCAAAAAGATAATTCCTCCGATTATATAATCTAAAGATATATTAACATTTGATACCTTATATACCGGAAAACTAACTCCTAAATCATACCATGGTAATATCATAAAAACTAACAATAATACTGACAGAAGTATTCTCGTAATAGTAATCTTATTAGGTAAATTCATTTAATCACTTACTTTCCATAACTTATAATATCTGTTACTTGTTTATTTATTGTAACTTGTTTAACTGACCAAAAAATAGCTAATACTACTAATAAAAAGATAAACGCATAAATAACTATATATACCCAATTATTATATTTTTTGGCTTTTTTTGTATAAGGCGATGACACTTCATCATCTTTCTTTTCTTCTTTTATTTTAAGTTCTATTGTTTTTTCTATCTCTTTTATAGGTATTTTCGAAGTATATTCAAACATATATTCATTAAATTCATCAATTAATGCTTTATCATCAAGACCTAAATACTTTGCATAATTAGTTATATGATCTTTTAATTCAAATATATCTTTAAATGCTCCGGTTCTCCCATCTTCAATATTTTCAAGTATTTCTACTTTTATGTTTAAATCTTTGCTTGCTTCATTTAAACTAACCCCTGATGACTCTCTTGCATACTGCAGTTCCTCACCAATCTCGTTCAAAACTTTCACTCCTTTTTTTAATAATAAATAATTTAATAAGCCATGTTCTGTCCTTATCTATAAGACAAGGGGCAAATATTTATCTTACCTTTAGGCACCTATTTTCAATTCATTTCTTCAAAATAAGCTCCCCTACCATAATTTGGGTTTCTCACTTGTGGGGTTTACCACGTTCCACCTGCCCAGTTTCCCAGGCAACTCGTCTCTTTGGCACTTTTATATCTAATAAAACCTTTTAAGGTTTCCTCGAAGCCGTTAGCTTACGCTACCCTAGGTTATTTTTTCCCTAGGCACAAACATTACAGACATCTCAGTCTGTGTGAGCATGGACTTTCCTCTACATAACTATTTTATGCAGCATTTGCCACTAAATTATTCATTATTACCA
>CAKOLP010000068.1 GCA_934096025.1 uncultured Bacilli bacterium | reverse complement strand
GCGTTAAAAATATAGTTATCCCCTGGCCATGAATCTGATGTAGCAGTTTCATATTTTCCACTACCTACGGAAGTTTCAACCATCATACTTAATATATTATCTTTTGTAACTTTTTTATTAAATACTCTATCCTTAGAACTATTTTGATAATTAAAAAGTAGTACCCCCACAAACAAAACTAATGCTAATATAGATATAACAATCTTTTTCATATGCCCCGACCTTTCATTCTAATAAAATATTAGCACGACTAAATTTTATTTGCAATACTTTTTTACTTACAATATATTACAAATAAATCATAAATTTATATAATAAAAAAACTATAAAATACTTTTACAGTTTTAATTCTCACCATCAACAACATACTCTAAGTAGTGGTCTGCACACAAAGGAATATATTCAATTGATGATTTCTCACCATCAATTACAACTTCTTTACCACTCATACTGTAATTGCCATTAACTTTACGAGCATTAAACATAGCTGATTTACCACATATACAATTAACTGTTAACTCATGTTTTTCATCAGCTCTTGAAAAAAGTTGCATTGCCCCCTCGAACAAATCACCTTTAAAATTATTTTTCAAGCCATAACATACAACAGAAATATTATACTTATGAGCTATATACCATAAATCATTAATTTGATTCTTCGTTAGAAATTGAGCTTCATCCACTAAAATAAATTCAGCATACATATACTTCTTTTTATACTTTTCACTTAACAAATTAGCACTTTTGGGAACCAACACATCCACTACTAAGTTCTCACCCATTCTATTTACTACGGTATTATTTCCCTTTAAATCAATCTTAGGCTTCATTAACACAATATTAATTAAGTACTTCGAATAATTAAAATGATCTTGTAATAATTTCGTAGTCTTCCCCACTGCCATAGTTCCATAATAAAATGTTAAATTTGCCATACTACCACCTATAATAACTTTTTCAAAAAATTCTTGCAGTTTAAATATAATCCTGTATATCTATCATAATACATATCTAAAAATATGTTAATAGTTTTTTTAAAATTTTCTTCAATAGAAATATCTTTTAAATTTTTTATATCTACATAATAATACATCTTTATTAATTTAACTACTTTTATATTTACAACTATTTCATTAGTTAAACAATCACTACACACAAATCCACCTTTATAAGCATCAATTGTAACTAAATGATTTTTATTATGGCATAAAACACAAGCTTCTAAATCAAACAAAATTCCCAAATACTTTAAATATTTAATCTCCAAAATATTCATTAAAACTATTGGGTCTAATCCTTTATCCATTTTTAAAATACAAGCTATTAAATCATTATATATATATTCATAGTAATTTGATTGTTTTAAAACTTGATAAGTTAAATCAGCTATATAATTTAAAAAACTAATCAAGATTATATCACTCTTGATTAGTTTTAAAGGATCAATAATATCAGCACTAATCAATGTAGACAATTTATCTTTTTTATACTTTATATTAAAACGAGAATATGTAAGTTTCATAGTTGCAACTCTATTTTTATTCTTAATACTTTTTGCATTTTTACATATTACTCCGATAATACCATATTCTTTTGTAAAAACATTAATAATCTTACTTGTTTCACTATATGGTGTTTCACTTAAGATAAATCCATCTACTTCAATTAACACATTAATCCTTCTTTTCTGCTTTTTTATATTCTAGGTAGTCTTCTACTTTCCCAGATTCTTGAAACTTTTTCCATGCTTCTTTTTTATTCATTTTTATCACCTATTTATATATTGGGGCGATATTTTATTTTTTATTCATTATCTATAAAACCTAATTCCAATAAGTATCTTTCTTTTTCTTTCCAATTCTTTATAGTCTTAACATAAAGTTCTAAATAAACTTTTTTTCCTACAAGTTCTTTTTCTATTTCATCTCTTGCTAAAGTACCCACTACTTTAAGTCTACTGCCATTTTTCCCAATTATCATACCTTTTAAATTATCCCTATCTACAATAATATCTACGGCAATATTTACAATATCTTTCTTTTCTTCATAAAGTGCGGTATAACAAGTAATACTATGAGGTACTTCATCTTCAGTAACATGCAATAATTTTTCCCTTACTATTTCACTTGCCATAAACTTAATACTACTACTAGTATAATACTCATCAGGAAAATACTTCACATCATCATGTAAATAATTTTTAATCACTTCAATTAAATGCTTAACATTATCATTTTTTAAAGCTGATACTGGTACTACTTCTACAAAAGGATATATATCTTTATATTCAAGTATAGTCTTAAATAACTTTTCTTCACTTATTTCATCTATCTTATTTAAAACAAGAATTACTGGTACATCACTAGACTTTAACATATCTAATATATATAAATCTCCCTTACCTATACCACTAGCAACATCAACTACAAAAAGCATAATATCTACATCTTTTGTAAGAGCTATAGCCTCTTTATTTAAAACCTTACCTAATTTATTAATAGGTTTATGAATCCCCGGAGTATCTACAAAAACTATTTGAGAATCATCATCATTATATATACCTTGAATAATATTTCTCGTAGTTCCCGATACATCACTAGTTATAGCTACTTTCTTATTTACAATAGTATTTACCAAAGTACTCTTTCCAACATTTGGTCTACCTATAATACTTACAAATCCACTTCTCATAAATCACCCTAATAAAATTGCAATCCTTGGAATATAGATAAATAAACAAATAATCGTTGCCATAATACTACTTACAAAAGCCGCAGCACTTCCACAATCTTTAGCCACTTTAGCTAAGGGATGTATTTTATCTGTCACTAAATCTACAGCTGCTTCAATCGCCGTATTTAAAAGTTCTACTGCTAAGACTACTACTAAAGCCGTAAGTACTATAGCCCATTGATTAAAAGATATTTTTAAAACAAAACCTAACACAACAGCAATAACTGTACATATAGCATGTAACCATAAACTTTGTTCATTTTTATAAGCATGAGATAATCCCTCAATAGAATATTTTATACTTTTTAAAAATCTTTCAAAACTCATTTTCTTAGTTTTTTCTTGTTTCTTCGAACTCATTTAATACCAACTCCTGACGCCTAAACATATCTTCTTCTTCCTTTTTACCCAAAGTATGATCATACCCAAGTAAGTGCAAAATACCATGTACAACCAAAAAAGACAGTTCTCTAGTTTCACTATGTCCATATTCCTTTGCTTGCAACTGCATTCTCGGAATACTTACAAATATCTCCCCAAGCATTCTAAACCCTAAATCAATTTTTGCATTATCTTCATATGCAAAGGATAAAACATCCGTAGTCTTATCTAACCCTCGATACTCTTTATTTAAAGCCTGCATCTTTTCATCATCAATAAAAATAATACTAAGTACTGCATTACTTACATTTTCTAATTCCAAAGCCTTATCAATTACCTTAGGTAAATAATCATAGTTAAACTCTTTATACTCATTAATAATCTCATATTCATTCATTAAATCCTTACTACCCCCATTACTTGCAATACATATATAACTAAAACAATAAAAATAATAATACATATTATATTAAGTATTCCCTCTTTTTGCAAGGCTTTTGGTAAATGATTATGAATTGCACTACCTCCAATATAAAGTAAATACCCAATTATACAACCTAAAACATTTAATATTATATCATCTACATCAAAACTTCTCCCTATATTAAGTTGCACAAATTCCACAGTTGAAGAAGTAATTAAAGATATTAAAAATGGCGCTAAAATAGTCTTCGGTTTTATATATGCTGAAACAATTAACCCAAATATAACAAAAGCTAAAATATTTCCCCCAACATTATATATAAACAATTTACTTCCTACTTCATACCTAAATATTTCCGTAAATGGCACTAAATTATAACCACTACCTTGAGAGGCACATCTCTTGTCAAGATAATCAATAAAAGTTGAAATAACAAAAATATATATACTATTGATAAAATTTGTAAAAATTCTTTATAAAAACTTGTCTTTTCTCTATTAGCTTTTATATAAAAAAATCTTAAACATACAAGGGTTACTATAAATATTACTAGTATCGGCCAATTAGCCGTTAAAATATCTCTAATTGTCTTCAAAAACATATCTAATCAATTCCTTTTTCTACCGTTATTTCTTCTTGTGTACTTATTACTTTCTTTACGACTACAAATACATCTATATCCATTTTACTATCATTTATGTTTTTTTTCAAAACTTTTTTATCAATTATCTCATCTTTTTTATCTAATTTTTTTTGAATATTTAGAATTGCTTTATCCACCCCGACTTTAAGGGCTTCTTCTTTCGTATATGTTTTTTTTATACTTTCTACTTCTTCTTCTTTATCTAGATAAAAACCAAAATCAAATACTTTTAACAAAGGCTTTAAATTACTCTCATGATTTTTAAATCTACTTCGTAAAATCGAAGTCTTATTATCATTATGCTCATACACTAAATTATACTTATGTTTACCCGTTTTTATATATTCATTATAATTAAAAGGAATACTAACACTTGCTTCATACCAAATCGTAGCATAAACCACCCCATTTGCACAAGTATACCTTTTTTCTTCTTCATTATAAGTAACTATTCCACTTACTAAAATATCCCCTTTACGAACATAATCATTAATCATTACTTTAGCTTCCCCACTCGTAACATAAATATCAGTTATAATTCCATTGGAAGTAGACACTAAATTACAAACTCTATTTTCATGTTCAATATTGGTAATAATTCTTTCTTCTATACGAACATTTAAAACCATCCCATTAACATCAAATTCCATCCAATCCAATTTATCTGGGTGTTTATCAAGTATTTCTTGCCTTATTCTATCTAGTTTTTTATATGATTTTTTAAACCTTAATATCTTAATACCATAAGTATCTAATTCTTCTTTCACAAGGTCTCTTATCTCACTATTTTCATGAATAATATTTATTTTAAAAATCATATTCTTAAGACAAAGAAAACAACCAAGTCCTATCCCCAAACAAATCAAAAATATCTTATTTACATTTATGACTTCTAGGATTTTTCTAATCCCCAAATTATTAGTTACCTCAAATTTATAACTAACAATATACTTACATATTTTCTCATAATCTTTTCTTTTTACTTTAAAATAAAGATATTTATTATCATACTTTATATCATATACTAAAATATTTAAAACTTCTATTTTCCTAATTAACTTATAGTAATTATCACACTTACTTTTAACACAGACAATATCTTTATTCATAATTCATACCTACTTTTTCAATATGGCCTTTGATAAGAAGTTCTTCTTTACTCATTTTAGTAATAAACAAATCACTCCCTTTTATCTCAAGGTTAAACTTATTCATTTCGAGTATTATTAATCTATTTGTTAAACTTATTAATTTTTTATAATTAAACACATGGATATAATTTTCATATATAGATATAAAGTATTCTCTATCATATAAAAAATTAATAAGGGTATCTTTTATATTCATAAGAATCACCTTATTAATTATATGTTTTAATTTTATTCTTTATGGCAAATGAAATTAATTTTAATTATTAATCAATTATGAATGGATTTGATTTCGTACCAGAACCACTAACATAAGTAACTGCTGGTTCAAGATAAAAGACAGGTCGAATTGCAATTGTAAAATCCTCTTTATCATTTGATTTTGTACCGTTACCATTACCAACTCTTCCATCTACACCTAAATTAAACGAATAATTATCTAAATCTGTTCTTCTGGCCAAAGTCCACTCATATAGCCCCATAT
>CAKOLP010000067.1 GCA_934096025.1 uncultured Bacilli bacterium | reverse complement strand
ACTAATATTTGTTATTTAATATTTGAAAGATTTTATCAAGATTATCCCATAAGAAAAGTAAGTATCTCTTGTGGCAGACTATCTAAAAAAGAGGGATATCAACTTAATCTATTTGAAACAAATACTCCAAGTAGCACTCCTAACCCAGCAATAGATGAAATAAAAGAAAGATTTGGCAAAAACAGTATTATCAAAGCTTCCAGTCTTCTAGAAGATTCCACTGCCATAGAAAGAAACAAAAAAATAGGTGGCCACCATGAATAAAGATCGAGGAATGATTAAATGGATGCCCTTTAACTCTTTAATCAATAGCAAAGAAGTAGTAAAATCATTAATTCACGAAAAAAGTAAAATAACTAAACCAATTATTAGCGAAGAAGAATCTAAAAACATCGAAGAATTAATCATTGAAGCTTTCTATATGCAAAGTCCTGTTTTAATATCTTATTACCAAAATGGCTATATCTATAAAATCAAAAGTTATATAAAAAAAATAGACCAGATCCAAAATCTCATCTATTTAAATGCTACCAAAATACTATTTCAACAAATAATTTCTGTTAAATTGGCTTTATAGAAAACAAATAATAATTACCATCTTCTTTTCTAAAAGTCATCTTATACTCTTTACTTATTCCACCATTTTGCACATTTTCATATATATAAAGTTCACTATTTTTATAAGTGGCTTTTTTTGTACTTAAAGCTTCCATATCACAATTACTTAAAGTAATATTATAAACATTATCTTCCCTAACTATATTAAAACTACCTACATCACTAAGATTTTCTAAATCTCTAAGCATCGCTTTATCATTAAATAACTCCAATGCCCTATCTTCTAATTGTTCCAAAGATAAACTAAAATAGGTATTATCACAACTAGTAACAAAACTATTAAGCAACATACTTAATTTTGATACACTATCTAAATTAGCAATTATCACTTCTCTATCTAAAAATAATTTATTAAGTAAATCACTACTAACTTTTATATTTTCTAAAGCACTAACCACTACATAAGAATTCAAAGAAACATCTTCTTCTTTTTCTTCTTCTGGTGTTTTATTACTTTCTACAATTCTTCCCTCATTAAAATACTTAAACCCAATATAAAAAGCCCTTATCCATTTAATAGAAAATAATCCCACGACTACACATAAGATTATAGTCATAATTAAAGCTTTTTTTTCTTCTTTAGTTTTATCTTTTGATTTTTTCTTATCTTTTTCTAATTCCCGCAAAAAACCAAAAGTCTCCACTTCTTCCTTTAACAACGGTTCTTTATTATTCACATTAATCAATCCTTTTTTATATATAATAACACAAATAATCTAATTTAAAAAGTCTAATCTGTATTTCTTCGATTTACACTAACAAGTTCTTTGATATCACTTAATTGTTTAATCCTTTCAACTATTCTTCTAGCTTTTACTAAATCTTCACTAGACTTGGTAACAGCCAACTGTTTTTCTAATTCTAGAATCGTAAAATTAGATGTAAAAAAAGTCGTTAATTTATTATTCATTCTATATTGCAATATAGTTCCTAATATTTCATCTCTACTCCAAGGAGTTACATTTTCTGCCCCTATATCATCAAGTAATAAAATATCTACATCTTGATAATACCTAACTTTACCCTCTACTAAACTAAAGTCTTCTTTTAATTCCCTTAAAATTTCCGGAAAATAAACTATTTCCACTACAGCATTTTTCTTTATTCTAAGTTCATTTAATAAAGCTGATATTAAATAAGTCTTCCCACTTCCAAAATTACCATGCAAATATAAGCCTTTTAAAGTATTAACCTTTTCATATTCATCAAAAAACTTCTTTAACCATTTAATTACCTCTACTCTATTACTATCATTAATATCAATGTCTTTCATTCTAGCATTTGCAATTTCATTAATTTTATTCCTTTTTTCTCTTTCTTTTTTAACTAATTCCTTTTGATATTTACATGGAGAATAAATAAATTTAAGTGTTTCATCAAACTTTGGATATAAAACATGACCAGAAACTTTATTTTTACACATTGAAAGTCCTTTACAATCTTGGCAATTCTGAAGTTCCTGCACTGTATCCATAAGCTTAGTATTATTATAAAGTGCTTCGTTTTTAGGTATACGACATCTTTTAACTAAATTACAAAAATCTTTATCTTTCAAAGAGTTTTCTAGTTCTTTTTCTAATTCATTATTAATTTTATCTTTTAAATTCAAACTAATTTTTTCCATTACTTAAACTCCTTTAATAAACTCTCTAATTCATTTCTATCTTCTTCACTTATATTACCTTTTTCATTAACTCTATTAAACCATATCGGTTCTTTACTCTCTTTTTTTACTGTATTTAGCTTTTTATTAATACGCATATCTTCTTTTTCAGCAAAATTCATTGCTTCTAAAGCATTTTTTAACCCTGCTCTTTTCCATTGACCTGCAATTGTTTCAATATAATTCGTCGATAAATTATTATTATTTTTCTTTAAAACATAATCTAATAATACATTAACTACAGCTGGCGGAAGTTCTAAATCTACAATTAAGCTTTCCACAATTTTAATATCCCTATTCGTAGGCTTAACCCCATGATACTTATTGTATAAAAAATCTACCGGATTAGCGCTTTCAAACATTTCAATAATCTTTCCTCTCATAGAACTATCTCCTTTCGGAGTCTTTAAATATTCCGGTTGCGACCTATATATTAAAGTTGGCAAAGAATTATTACTTCCCAAAAATGTTTTTCTAGCTTCAAGCCTTAAACTATTTTTATCAATCATACCATATTCATTTAAAACTGCCCTAATTAATTCCATCATTTTTAAACTATCCATTTTATAAATAAAAGCCAAATTATTGATTAATTCTCTTACTCTTTTATTAAATGCTTTTTCATTGATTATTCCTTTTGGTATACTAGACATTATAAAATCAAAATCAACTTGATCTTTTAATTTTATTTCTCCTACACTTCGTTCTCTAACTTCAATATCAATAACATTAACACTCGATTCATATACTTGATCTAGATTCTTGGTAATATCCGTATAATCCTTAACATCTACTTTAATTTTTTGATACTGTTTTTTCAAATACTCATATTCATTAGCACCTACATTATTATATAATACAATATTTAAAATAGGATGACTAAAAAACTCCATAGGATTAAGCGGCGAATATATCTCATAAATATAATTATTAATATTCCCTTTTTTAATAAAAGTTCTAAGTAACCCCAAACTTTCTAAAGCAAGCCTTGCTTCCTTAATTGTTTTAAGCGGACACTTTAAAATACTCATTAAATGATGATGCGTAAAATCTCGAGATATTTGTTTATTATTTTCTAAATCATTTAATAAAGTTAAATACAAAGTCGTTGCTAAATGTCCCATTATAGGTTCATAAAAAGATATTAAATATCTTTTATCTTGATCAGTTATAATACTTTTATTAACAACAATATAACAATCAGCAGGTAACAAAGATATATCATATTCCATTTAGCTCACTTCTTTCGTACTTATTATATCAAAAAGCCTATAAAAGCACTACTATTATTTTTTCTTTTTTAAATATTTTAAACTATATAAAATAAACACTCCCAAAATTATCCATAAATAATAACTTTTTAAAAAATCATTTACTTTCTCAAAGTTCTCTTTTAATATAAACCCTAAAAAAATAAGTACTGTATTCCATATTAATGAACCCCAAAAAGTATAAAGCAAAAACTGTCTAAAAGGCATTTTAAATGTTCCCGCAGGTATCGAAATAACACTTCTAATTAATGGAATAAATCTAGCTATAAAAACTGTTTTAACACCATTCTTTTCAAAAAAAGCTATAGCCTTATCTGTATTTTTAAGCTTTATTTTATTTCCCACAAAATAAAGAATAATGGCTCCAAGTAAACATCCGATTGTTGAAGCTATAATCATTAGCAAAATATTTAAGTTTTGCGAATTTACCAAAAACCCCGAAAATAATAAAATAACTTCACTAGGTATCGGGGGAAACAAATTTTCTATAAGCATTAAAAGAAACGTTCCTATATAACAATAATCAATCAAAAAATCATATAACATATTAAATAGTATGCTTCCAAAACTCTTAATTAACCTTTTTAGCTACAACTAATAAGTACTTTTTTGAATATTTTTTATATTTACTATGATGACTACACGTTTGCAAAATTAATATTTCATCTTCTTTAGATACTTTAACACCTGTTTCATACCACGACTTTTCTTGTAAATCTTCTAAATGCTTGATCCACTTTTCATCATCAAAATCTAATTGCATATAACTCCAATCTTGAGTTTCAACAAACACAGAAAAAATTTTATATCTACTTATACCATTTATATCACTAAGCAAAATATCCTGATGCTTATCCCAATAATCTTTTTCATAATACTTTTCTAACTCTTGAAACGGAGTTTTCAATGTCGAAGAATTATGTCCATAAATTATAGTTTTCTTTTCATTTATATTTACTCGATAATCTAAAAACAATGACCCTATTACATTTTTCTTTTTATACACATTATGACTTAAATAAAAACTATTATCCTCACCTTGCAAAACCGGTTCATGAATCATTGTTCCCGGTATATCCAAATACCCCTTAATATCAAGATTATTATACTTTTCCTGTAATGCCAAAACTTGACTCTTACTAACCTTACTTACTATTCCATTTAAATTAGCCTCATCACTACTTTCATTTTTTACATCTATAAAATTAATTCCTAAACACACCAAAAAAGTCAATACAACTACCATTATACTCTTCATTTTCTCCCCCCAAATAACCTTATATTAACAACTTCCCATTTTCTTGTCAAAAACCCAAATTTTAAAATTCTACCCTATTTGCAACAAAAAAAGGCCTTTTTATAAACAAATTTTTACAAAAAGACCTCCAATTTTAAAATTTATATAAATTTTAATCACTTAAAATTATTTCTTTATTCTTTTTCGTTTAGCCACTTCCAACATATCATACATATTATATCCTTCAAGTTCCACTAACTTTCGCATAACCTCCAAAATTTGAGCTGTATTTTCTAAAACATCACTACGATGACTAGAACCAATAAGACTCCTATAACCTGCCTCTAACTCTTGATGTAACTTTCCTTTATAAATATTTTTTTCAGACTCAGTTAAATAACTTTCTAATAAATCATCCATAATTCCCCCGTACCAAACACTTTCATTTAAAAAATATGCAAAAAAATTGTTAATATTTTAACAACTTTTTACATCATCAACTAAAATTGCTTTAATTCCATTTTCTCTTAAAGAATTAATAACATCTTGACTATCATCAATAAACAGTATTTCATCTAATTTACACTTATTAAATCTCTGAATTATTTTAACCCCAAGTACTTTCCGTTCCCATGAAGCAACTGATATAACTTCTATATCATCACCATAATGCTTATTAACAAAATTTTGTTTTGCCTTTAAATGAAAAGAAAACTTCATTGCTGACATACAATACATCTTAATATTTCTTTTTCTAAGTTCTCCTACTAAACTATATAAAACATCTGATTTTTCACATACTTCTATATCATCATAAAAGTTTTCTGGATTTTGATAAGCATTCAAATAATAGCCTAAATAATTGTCTTCACTACTTTCACGATGTATAATAAAATCTTTATCTTTATGCATAGCTAAAGTATTATCAAAATCAAAAATAACTATTTTTATATTTTCTAAATTAATATTTTGCATTTATTTTTTCTACCTCAATTTCAAACTAATATTTATTTACAGCTTCGTCTTTTTTAATTTACTAATTTCTTCTTTTGATAAGCCAGTGATTTCTGA
>CAKOLP010000066.1 GCA_934096025.1 uncultured Bacilli bacterium | reverse complement strand
TTATTCCAATTTCCTTTTGACAAGCAGAAATATTATTTAATTTATCTTTAGTCGTTTCAATGATTATTTTTTTCAAAGATGAAAATAATAATCATTAAACTCCATTAAGGTAAAATAATATTTCTTTACTTATCAAAAGTTTTCTCGGCATAAAATCCCGCTTATTTACGCATACACATGATTTGTGTGTGCTTTTTGAATTTGTTTTTTGTAAGAAGCTAGTTTCCATGGATGAGTCATAGGAGGAATATATTTTTTTCTTTCCTTAACCTCAATTACTTCTTCAAAATTTTCAGAGTATTTTTTGTTTCTTTCTAGTTCTTTTAATTCTAAAACCTGTTCATCAATTGATACTAGTAAATCCCCATTAAAAGCGCTAATAACAAGGCACTCAGTTTTAGGCAAAAAGCATTTTAATCCATTATCATCAAATGGTTGATAGTATTTATTTTTGTATTTAATAGAATTACCGTTATCAATCTTTCTTGGAGTTAAAATAGCTAAAGTATAATTGATTTTTTCTTCTGTTGGTGATGATTCAAATACTGTAGGAAACTTTTTATAATCAAGTGCAAATTCTTCATTAAATTCAGGAACAAAAACATCTACTAAATATTTATTTGCTTCTTCAATAGTAGTAATATTATTAAGTCTTAATTCTTGCACTAATCTACCTTGAAATGTACCATTTGTTCTTTCTATTAGCCCTTTAGCTTGTGAAACAGATGATGTTTCTAAATCTATTCCAAGTTGCTTACAAGCATAGCCATATTGTGTTAAAACATCCTTGTCACTTGTTCTTTTATCTGGATTTAATGATATATAGTTGAACACTGTTCTATTATCTGTAAAAAATTTATATGGAATGCCATATTTAGTTAAAATCTGATATAAAACTTGATAATAACCGTTTAACGTTTCTTGGTAATCAAACCATGCTCCAACAATTGTAGAAGTGGCTTTATCAATAGCTAAATGTAAACAAGTTTTCTTTTCTCCAAACCATAAATGAATAGATCCATCTTGTTCAATAATTTCGCCAAAATATTTTGGTTTTTCACCTCTAGGATGTGAATCTTCCAATGCAATTTCATGATTAACAATTGCATTAATTTGTTCATCAGACATATCAGTATTGATTTTCTTTTCTTTTAATAGTTTTTGCTTAGCAAATTCACGCTTTGTTTTCTTTCTTGCTTTAGGGGATAATATATTTTCTTTAGTTAAAATATTATAGATAAATTTATAAGAAACAGATATGTTTTCTTTCTTTTCTAAAAACTTTTTAAAGTGATTAAAGTTAAAATCATAGTATTTATTCTTATAAAGTAGTATAATATTTTCAGAGATTGACTTATCCAGAGTTTTAGTTGGGATACGCCCACGGTTACCGTGGATAAAACCGGATTTGCCTTTCTCTTTAAATTTAATTATAAGACGATCAATTTGTCTTCTTGATATACCGAGTTTTTTAGCAGCTCGGTTTTTGTTACCATTGTGATCTACTAATTCTTTAATAACATTATATTTTTCTTTTTCGTTCATTCTTAATTCTACCTTTCTCATTTATGTCACCTCACGTGACATATGTTACATTATATTTGAGACATAATCAAATACTAACACTTAAGACATTATCATAAACTAAGCATAAAAAAATACTAGTCTGAGTATACTAGTATTGACAATTACCATTAAAAATGGTACCATTGTCATATAGGAACTCTGTTCAATCCGAAGCTTCACGTTTAGTACGCGAAAGGTTTATGTAGGAAGAATGGAGTTTTTTTTTGAATTTTTAGTTAATGATGAATCAAATATACTATTTTTAGATTTAAAACACCAATGTCTATAAGGGTCTTTCCAATTGTTAGTAAAGTCACCACGGCTACTAGTAGAAACACCAATATTAAAATTAGGATAAATAGTTTTAATATTTCTTAATATATTTTTATATAACTTTTCTTTTGCAATAGTTCTTTTACCACGTCTATTACTATCTGGCATTTTTTCTTTATCCATATTATTCAATTTAAAGTTCATAGCACCTAATATAATATCCATACATTGTAATATTACATGATTTTTAGAATCAACTTCTGCTATATCTTCATTGTAAATATGAACATTATTAATACAAAAGAAATCATTAAGTGCATAAATATAACCTTTAAATTCTTTATTTTTCTTTTTAGTATCAGGTAATTTATCAAAATATAATTTTAATATTACTTGGTTTTTTTCTTTTGGATTACAATAGTCAATCCCAAATGCGTGTTTAATAAATTGATAATATAAAAGAAAATATTCTTTTTCTTCATGTTCTCTAGTTAAGTTTTGTGGAACTTGTGCATTTTGCCTAAACATTATTCTTATTTTAATTTTATTAGATTTAACAAATTCGAAGAAATAATCAATCAATTCTAAATACTTATCTAAATATTGTTCAGTGACTTTTGTCCATTTAACTTCTTGGAATAAACCTAGTTCTTCCTTTTTAGCATTAAGTTTATTACTTATCTTTTCAAGTTCAGTATAATTAACCAAAGCACCACCATAAAAATTGCTAAAATATTTTCCTTTCCTATGTGATTCATCTGCATAAATTAAATATTGTTTCTTCATTGTATCACCATTAAAAGATATTTTATCATACCTGTTTTTATTTTCCAATATTTTAGAACAAGTTTCCTAATAAATTTCCTAATATTTTTCCAGTAAAGACTTGTAGAAAGTATAATTTATGTCGTAATAAATGTCGTAATAAATGACGTAAGAAAAAGAGTAAAAGGTATTGTAATAATTTTTAAATTTGATATAATTTATCTAGTTGATTTAATCAATCTTGGGAGTATAATTTTTCGAATATAAGAAAAGTTAAGGCTCCATTTGAATACAACTTATGAACCTATTTTGGTGTCGTAAGTTTTTTAATGTCTAAAATCTAACTCACTGTTAGCTTGGAAGCTATATATATATGTTCTCTTTCTAGAAAGGGGGACATTTTTTAATGCTTGAATTTAAAGTAATTGAAAATTTAAAATCTAATAAAGATTTAACCAACATCTTAAAAGACTTTAAATACAAGGTTATCTTGCTCACCAATCTACAAGTAATACCTACTGAATATCAGATTATATATCTTACCACTCTCACAATACTAGAATACAAAGTTAATGAAATATTAAATAATAAAGAGCATAATCAAAAGTATAATATTATAGAAATTACACAATTTTTGAAAAAGTTTTAAATTTAGACTATACATTTTGCTTATTTGTGAGGAAACATATGAGAAGTATTTTAATATTTCTCGAAACTTAATGAAAGGATGAAAACTATGAGATGTGGTATTTATGTAAGAGTATCTACTGACGACCAAAGAGATAATGGTTATTCTATTGATTCACAACTTAGAATGATTAAAGAATATGGTAAAAAAAAATCAATACTGATATGTCTGATGAACAAATTAATATAATTGTTAATCATGAAATTGCATTAGAAGATTCACTTCCTAGAGGAGAAAAAACAAAATATTTTGGTGATATTATTGAACATATATATTTATGGTTTGGAGAAAAGAAAACATGTTGCATTTAGCTATTGATAAAGCCATTTCTACTTATTGTTGGAACATGGTTTGATTATCAGGAAACATTAAACAGTTATTATAAATTTTGATATAAGGTTTTAACTAAATATGGCATTCCATATAAATTTTTTACTGATAATCGAACAGTGCTTAACTATATGTCATTAAATCCAGACAAAAGAACAAGTGACAAGGATGTTTTAACACAATATGGCTATGCTTGTAAGCAACTCGGAATAGATTTGAAATATCATTTGTTTTACAAGCTAAAGGGCTAATAGAAAGAACAAATGGCATATTTCAAGGCAGATTAGTGCAAGAATTAAGACTTAATAATATCACTACTATTGAAGAAGAAAAAAAATATTTAGTAGATGTTTTTGTTCCTGAATTCAACAAAGAGTTTGTACTTGACTTAATGTATTGTTGGTTTTGTCTAGTGTAGTAAATTTAATGTTTATATTTATTTTGAGAATGTTTAATAGAGGATGCTTCGGTGTAAATTAAAATGTATTTTTTGTTTTTGTGATATTTTTTAAATGTTTAGATTTAATGTAAGCGTATAGTACAAAGTATGTGACTATAGCTAGTAGAAATGTAATTTTTATAGAACTAATATCTTCTTTAAAAAATATATAAGATAAAAAAGGGAGAGTAGAGGTTACGATGCCCTCGATAAATCTTTCAAATGTAACGTAGGAAGTTTTGTAATCTTTTTTTGAATGTTCATATATGGCTATGTGGTCAAAAATATCATAGGCACTGTTGGCACAACCTAGTAAAATATATATGATTGGTAAACATATTGTTAAGACGGTATTGTTTAGTAAAAGGAGTATTGAAAAGGTAAATATATAAATTAAACTCATAGGTGTTAGAATTTTATGCCATTTTCTATCTTGAGATATAGAAGCCCAAAATTTACTAAATAATGCTTCAGAGAAATTTATTAGAATATTTAATATGCTGTAGTATATATAGTTAATATTTAAATACCTTAATATGAATACATTTAAATACATTAGACCTATACCATAGGCGAATCTGTTTAAACTGCAGATGATAAGAATTTTTCGAAAACTTTTGTCTTTAGCTGGCATGAGGATATTATCTTTAATGGTTATATTTTTTTCTATGATTGGTGGTTTGTAGGTAGTTATTCTAATTAAAATATCGATAAGTGCTATCAAAAATACGATTGTAAATAAAATTAGGAAGCCGTAAAGTTCATGGTTACTAGTTGTAAATTTATCAAGAATAACCCCCATTAAAAGACTGAATGCCATTACTAAAGTATTTTTGTAAATATTTCTTGTTGATGCAAACTTTGTTCTGTCTTCTTTTTTAATTAGGGTCATTCGCCAATTTACAAAGGTTATGTATCCTAGTTCTCCGGTTATGGCATAAATAGATGCAAATATAAAGAACAATGTTGTTCTAATACTAATATCATTAGATAAAAAAGGGATAAAAGCAAAGCATATAGATGATAATCTATAAATAGTATAATTTGTTAATACTATTAATTTAGATTGGCCAATTTTGGAAAATAGGGGGGCAGCGAATACTTGAATAATATTAGTTATTGTGTCGAGTAAAGCGTATATGCCGATAGCAAAATTTGATAAGCCAAGATAAATTGCAAAAGCTGTAATAAATGAGTTACTGGCAATTTTGTTGTTTGCTGTATCTAGTATAGATGACGTTAAATATTTTTTATATTCTTTTTGATAATTCATGTGATTTACTCCTCGTATAATATATTTTTAAAACTTATTAAATTATACTTTATTTTTTTTGATATGGGAATAATTTTAAAAGTAGTTTTTTTGTTTTTTACTAGCTTAAGGTTGTTAAATAAATGCTTTTTAATTAAAATTAAAAAATGTGTAAGTTTTTAGTTGACATTTTAGACTTTAAAGCGTATATTATATACTGGTATACGGAAATAGTATACTGGTTTAGGGGTGAAATATGTCAAAGTATGAAGATATTATAAATGTTGCACGGGAACTTTTTGCAAAGTATGGGTACAAGAGGGTATCTATGGATGAGATTGCCAAGGAAGCAAATGTGACTAAAAAGACAATATATCATTATTTTAAAGACAAACAAGAATTATTTTCTTACTTTTTAAATGAAGAATTGAGTAATTTGAAGAAGAAAATAGAAAAAAATTGTAAAAAAGATGAGCCATATTTTGAAAAAATAACTGAAAACTTAAATTTGATTTTATCTTTAAGTGAAGAAAGTAACATTTTAAAAATGCTAATTAAAGAAAGAAAAGGCTCTTTAAATGATAAGGAAAGGTTTTTTCAAACATACGAAGAAAAAATAATTCAATATATAGAAGAAAAGCTAAATGAAGATAAGA
>CAKOLP010000065.1 GCA_934096025.1 uncultured Bacilli bacterium | reverse complement strand
GGCTCTTCGAAATGTAATGGGGAGCTAAAATAACTCCTCATCGAAATTTGGTGGGGAGTTTTCTTAATATAGCTTCGAAATTCAGTGGGGAGTTTTAATAATAAAACTTCGAAATCTGGTGGGGAGATGATAATGCTATTTAGTCATCTCTTTTTATATGTAAGAATGAATATAGAAAGAGGTGAAGTTTAGTGGACGAACTAAGAAAAATTATGGGGTTAAATGGCAGCTACAAGGTTATTAAAGTAGAGGATGGAGAAGATCAAAAAGTGACAGCAAAGTTTATATATGTCGAGTGCATATTCAAAAAATATAAGTGCCCTAAATGTGATAAATATACAAAAAGCGTGCATGATAAATTAAAACCAATTATGTTAAAATATGTGAAAGCATTTGAATAAGTGACATATCTTGTACTTGTAAAAAGACGGTTTATATGTCATAACTGCAAATATAAATTTACAGAACCAGTTGTAATTCAAAGGAAAAATAAAAATATATCAAACAAATTAGAACAGAAAGTATTAATTGATTTAAAACAATATAACTTAAGTTTAAAGTACATAGCAGAAGAAAATAATATAAGCGATAATACAGTTAGAAATATATTAAGAGAACATATGAAAAATTATCCAAAATATGTAATAAATTTACCAAGAGTTATATCATTTGATGAATTTAAAGCCGACACTAAGAAAGGAAAATATGCCTTTATACTTAATGACCCAATACATAAAGAAGCACTTGATGTACTTTCAAACAGAAAAAAAGAATACCTAATACAATATTTTACATATTGTGAAAATAGGCATTCAGTTGAGTATGTCATATCTGATATGTATGAACCATACCTTTTGGTCACCAAAATAATGTTTCCCAAAGCAAAATATGTTGTTGACCCGTTTCATTATATCAGATATATAATGAACGCGCTAGATAAAGTTAGAATAAGATTACAAGATAATTATGGTTATAATAGTAAGGAGTATAGAATGCTTAAAAACAAAAATAACGTTAGCTTACTCCGAAGATATAGCAATGAAATAGATTGGTTTACATATACAAAAAGATATAAAAATAATCATATGGTAGAAGTGTTAAAGTATGATTTACAAGAAGATTTACTTAATATTGATGAAGAATTTAAAATGGCATACCAGTTAAAAGAGTTGTTCTTGGATATAACACATCATGCTATATATGATAATGTAAAAAGTCAATTAATTAATTGGATAGCATTAGTAAGAGAACAAAACATAGCTGAAATGAATGAGGCAGCGAATACGATAGAAAATTGGTTAGATTATATATGTAATTCATTTATAGATAAAAGATTTTCTAATGGATTTACAGAGGGACTAAATAATAAAATTAAAGTAATTAAAAGAATAGGATTTGGATATAAAGATTTTGATTTTTTTAGGCTTAGATTATTATATATTTTAAATAATAAAAATATGAAAAAGTTAAAAAAATAGCTTTTTCAAAAATTTAGGAAAATATAAAAAAGTAAGAATTAAAGAAATATAAAAATTAAAGTGTATCAGCAATAAAAAAACAAGTATTTTAAAATGAATGGTTAAAATGCTTGTTTTAATTAGGATTTAATTGACTTTGTTCAATTTTAACTCCCCACCAGATTTCGAAGAACCGAAAAGACATTACAATAGAAAAACTAATTTTAGGAGGTGAAAAAGTGAATAAAACAGCATTAGCAAAGCAGTATGGTTGTTGTTTCAAATGTCAATATAAAAAAAAGCTAGGGTTACTAGCTTGGGTTGTAGTCTTCTATTTCGGTTGGACTTTTGTGGGGTTCATCGAATAGGAGGTTGGGGTAGTTTTGTTGTCTTAAGGCTTCGTATAGGGTTAGGGCTACGGTGTTAGATAGGTTTAGGGATCTTACGTTCGAACTCATGGGGATACGCATACATTTGTCGATGTGGGGTTTAAGAATGCTTTTGGGAATACCAGTTGATTCTTTGCCAAAAATGAAGTAGATGTTTTTGGTAGTATTGGAATAATCGAAGCTAGAGTGAGGTTTGTGGCCATAGCGAGTAAGATAGTAAAAGTCACCATCGGGGTTCTTGGTTTTGAAGTCTTCATAGTTTTCGTATACGTGCATTACTAGTTTGTCAATGTAGTTTACGCCACATCTTTTAAGTGTTTTGTCATCTATTTTGAAACCTAGGGGTTTTATTAAATGAAGAGTAGTGTTGGTTGCTACACAAGTACGCATTATGTTTCCTGTGTTTTGGGGTATTTCTGGTTCAAATAAAACTATATTTAACATAATAATAATTCCTTTCTTTTAAAAAAGACCATTATTGGTCAATTTCATATATATCTATTAGTTTTTGAAAATCACCGGCATTGATTGTGTTGTCATCATCTCTTGATACGGTATCTAAGATTTTGCCATCTCTATAATATAGAATTATAGGGACTTTTTTGATTTTGTCAGTATTAAATGTGTTGTTAAGTCTGGTTAAGTAGTTGTCTTCTTTTTTGATACTGTCAATGTTTAAGTAGTAAAATGAATCGTTTAGTTTGTACTTATCAATGATTGGTTTAAGTCCTTTTTCTAAATTGTAGTTGTCTTCGTTGTTTTGATAAGTGATTAGAATAAAGTATTCTGTTGGGGATTCACTTAAGATTTGGCTTACTTCATCAAGGTTTTTGATTTCCAAGCTTACTGTGCCACTTTCTAGTAAGTAGCTAGTGTTAAGAGCTTGGTTTGCATTGTTCTTTTGCCAATTAAATATGAATATGATTAGTAAGAATAAACATAAGAAGATTGCCACGATTAAGATAGTGTTTTTTGATTCTAGTATTTGTTTGATGTCTTTTACTTCTTCTTTAGGTTTTGTTGTTTGTTTTTTGTTTGCCATAGTGCACCTACTTTCTTTAATATATTAACATAAATATTATATTTTTTAAATATGTTTTTATTCATCTTCGTTAGTTTTTTCTAGTTTTACTAAAACTTCACGGGGTTTGGAGCCACATTGAGGTCCAACGATTCCTCGTTCTTCTAGTAAGTCCATCATTCTTGCTGCTCGGTTGTAGCCAAAACGGAATCTTCTTTGGATTAGAGACGCTGATATTTTGCCAGTTTGAATAGCAAATTCTACGACATCGTTGTAAGATTCATCATCGGGGTTATCTGAGCCAGAAGCAGAAGATGATGGAGCAGAGGATTCTTTGATGTTTTCGAATGTTTCATCATATTTGGCGGCACCTTGGTTTTTGCAGTAGTCTATTAGTCTTTTTATTTCATCATCGTTTACAAAGCAACCTTGGATTCTAGTTGGAGCGCTTTCCCCCATAGGGAAGTAGAGCATATCACCTTTACCAAGTAAACGTTCTGCTCCGCGTTGGTCAAGGATTGTTCGTGAGTCTATTTGACTGGCAACTGCAAAGGCTATTCTTGATGGTATGTTGTTTTTGATTAGACCAGTGATGACATCGGTTGATGGTCTTTGGGTTGCTACGATTAAGTGAATTCCTGCAGCTCTGGCAAGTTGAGTAATACGTGTTATAGAGTCTTCGACTTCTTTACTGGCAACAAGCATTAAGTCTGCAAGTTCATCAATTATTACTACCATGTATGGCATTTTGGGAATGTTCGTGTTATTTTTTTTGTTTTGTTTTTCAATGTAGTCGTTGTAGCCGGTTATGTTTTTAACTTCGTTATCACTAAATACTTGGAAACGGTGGTCCATTTCTGTTACAACTTTTTGGAGTGTAAGGCTCGCTTTTTTAGGGTCACTTACTACGGGACATAGAAGATGAGGAATACCATTGTAGTTTGTTAATTCTACTTTTTTAGGGTCCACTAAAACTAGTTTTACTTCATCAGGTTTGTAGCGCATAAGGATAGATGCAATGATTCCATTAATACAAACAGATTTACCAGACCCAGTAGAACCCGCTACTAAAAGATGAGGCATTTTAGTTAAGTCAAATACTTTGGAAACACCCATAATGTCTTTTCCTAAAGCAGCACATATTTTGGCATCACTTTTTAGGTTTTCTGGACTTTCTAGGACTTCTCTTAGGGTTACACTAGAAATTGTTGGGTTGGGTATTTCAATACCGATTGTGCTTTTACCGGGGATTGGAGCTCTGATAATTACATCTTTGGCTGCAAGAGCTAGGGCTATTTCTTTATCGATGTTAACAATTTTGTTTACTTTGGTTCCGGCTTGAACTGTTAGTTCGTATTCTGTTACTGCTGGCCCGATATGGATTTCTACTACTTTTGCTGTTATTCCAAAGTCATTTAAAACTCGTTCAAGAATTTCTTTGTTGCTTTGGGTAAATGTGGTTGAGTTTACTTTCTTTGTCTTGATTGGGTCAAATATTTCATTAAATTTAGGAAGTGTGTAAGAAGTCGAGTTGGAACTTAAAACAGGTTCTTCTTTTTTAGGTTCTAAAGATTCTTCTTTTGGGTTGGTAGTTTTTAGTTCATCCATAGAAGTAATAATGATTTTTTCGGGTTCATGAGGTTTTGGTTCCATGGGAGCGTGAGGTAGTGTATCACTTGTAGTGATTGGTACTTCTTCACTTGGGGATTTTTCTTTTTTCTTAAATTTAAATAGATTTAGTATTTTAGTTAGGATATTTGATAAGTTGAAGTTAAATGTTAGGATGCAAGCGAAGATAGCTAGAAGAAATAAAATTACTATTAGGCCGGTTTTACCAAAAAGCGCATATAAAACACTAATAAATATACTACCAAATAATCCTCCGCCGATTACAAGAGAGGTTGTTCCTGAAGAATCTAAGGCATTAGAGGTTGAGATAGATTTTATGCGTTCCATATAATTATTGTAAGTTTCTAAAAGTATCTCTTTTGGGTTCTGTGTTATATTTAAAAATTCAAAGTGACTTACAATTAGGATAATAGCAAATAAAATGTATAAACCTATTAATTTTTGAGAGTTAAATTTAGGCATCTTTCTTTTATAGAGCATATAAATACCTACCCATATTAAAAATAGGAGTAATACTATCCACCAAGTACCCACTAAAAACATGGCAAACTTCTTGATTAAAGTACCAATTATACCAAAGCCAAAGCCAATAACACCAATTAATATAAGGATAAGACCAGTTAGTTCGATGCTATAACTTGGACTTGAACTTTCTTTTGCTTTTTTCTTTTTTGCCATATTTCATCACCATTTTAATTATACATGATGTCTTTTAATTATTCAAACTTTTCTAAGTAATTTACCTAGTTCACTTTTTATTTCTTACATAAGATAAAATTGGGAGGAAAATTAATGTTATTTGATGAGAATATAGGTTTTTTTGGATTTACTATAGACCCAGAAGACTTTAAATTTAAGGATTCTAAATTGTGTAGTTTGGATACAGGTTTTTTACGGGGGAATATGTTTGAAGCACTATATAAGCCTTATAAAAATTATACTTATAGAAAGTTAGTACCTGAAGATAAAAGGGAAGAAATGTTACTTGAAATTATGCGTTTATCTTTTGCTATTAATGATTTGAATTTGTATTTGGATATACATGAATCTGATAAGGAAATGCTTGGGAAGTTTAAGGTTCTTACAGAAAAATTAATGAAAATGGAAATGGAATATGTTAATTGTTATGGACCTTTAGAGGTTTGTGAGAATAAGTCTACGACTAAGTTTGAGTGGATTGATAACCCTTGGCCTTGGCAAAATACAGGAGGAACAAAATATGTATAAATATGTAAAACATTTAAGTTATCCGGTTAATATATCAAAGAAAGATTTAAAAATGGCAAAATTAATTATTACTCAAGTTGGTGGATTTGCCGGGGAACTTGGAGCTACTTTAAGATATTTTTCCCAAAAATATACAATGCCAGATGAAAGAGGGAGAGCTTTATTAAATGATATAGCTTGTGAAGAAATGGGCCATTTGGAAATGGTGGGAACTATGGTAGCACAGTTAGTTGCAAATGCGACGATCGATGAGTTAAAAGAAGCCGGGTTAGATG
>CAKOLP010000064.1 GCA_934096025.1 uncultured Bacilli bacterium | reverse complement strand
TATACAAAACCACGGTTACAAAATTACAATTTAATAACATAATACATAGTAATATTATTGTAATTGGTAATGTTGCACCTAATAATTTTATATAATATTTAGGTTTAATTACTTTTACAAACAGGAATCCTATTATTATAGAAATAACACTAAAAATTGAGGTAAATATACCTAAACTTACACTTTCAGAAAAGACTTTAATTATATATATTGTTATAACATATGATAAAGCTCCCTCTGAATAGGTTAAACCTGAACAAATATTAGTTCTGATGATACTTTTTAACTCTGGATGTTCTTTCATAACATTCTTAAATTCTTTTAAATTAGTTTTATTTCCTTTAGGAATATTACTATCTTTTAATATTATTGATAATATTATTTCTAAAGCCACAATTACCAACACAAAAATAATTGTATTTATAAATCCAGAATTTTGAATTAAACTTCCAAAAAATAGTGGAAAGATAATTGATACTATATTTTTACATCCATTATACGTACCAAGATATTTTTCTCTATATTTATTTTCTATACCATCAGATTCTATTGTATTATATACAGAATAATAAAATCCTTCCTCTAATCCATATAATAATCCAATTAAATAAATATAATTAACAACTTGTTCTTTTAACAATATAATGGCTAAAAAATAAATAAAATACATTACAATTCCTATTCTCATTAGCCAAACCCTGTTTTTTGATTTACAATAATTTCTTGATAAAAATATTACTAACCATACAGTTACCATAGCAACTAATTTATATATTCCAAGTGGTAATATATTGTTATTTGATACATTAATAAAATATAAAACTAAGAATACATCTACAAAATTAGTTAATATACTTTTTAATAATCTTAATGAAAATAATACTTTATAATTTCTACTCAACATTTAAATACTCCTTTAAAAATTCTATTACACCATCATGATTATGATCATAGATAGTTACAAAGTTCGCATTTTCTTTAACTACTGGTAATGCATTACTTAAGGCAACACCAGTACCACATTTTTTAATCATATCAATATCATTAAGTCCATCACCAAAAGCAATAATTTCATCATTATTAATGTTTAAATAGTTTGCTAATTCTGCTATAGCTTTGTATTTAGTACAACCTTTTTTTATTGTTTCAATCCACTTTCTATCAGCAAAAGAGTCTTGCATAATATTAATATCTAATTCAGGAATATCTTCTTTTAATTTATCATATAATTCCATTACTTGTTCATTTGTTTTCATACTTACTGAAATATGAGATATTTCTTTGCAATTATTAAAAATATACTCCCAATCTTTTGTGGTATCTATGAAATAGTAATCTTCATCTATATCTGAATATTTATATATTGTATGTTTATCGCAAACATCAATAAACACACAATTATCATTATAGAATTTTTTAAATTTTTCAGCTGTTTCTAATGCTATTGGATTATTAAAAATAGTATGTCCGTCACTAGTATCATAACAAGTTGCACCAGTATCAGTTATTACATAATTAACACAATCAAATCCATTAATTACATAATTTATCGATTCATATATTCTCCCTGTTGCTATTACAATAATATATCCCATATTTTTTAATTTTTTTAAATAATTTTTACTTCTTTCCGAAACTTTTCTTTCACCATTTAACAAAGTTCCATCCAAATCTAATACTATCATCTTTATCAAACTAATCACATCTTTCTACTTCAATTAATAAATCATTTTAACTAATCATGATATAAGGTTTTATCATCATTGATTTTTAAAACCATATTTGTATATCTATCCTTAAATCCTAATTTTTCATATAATCTTTTAGCAACATTTTCTCCAAAAACATCTAATGAAATATCTTTATTTTCTATTTTAGCCTTTTCGATTATTTTTTCTAATGTAATAGTACCAATGCCTCTACCTCTATATTCATCATCTATATAGAATCTATAAACATATATTGATTTATTATATATTTTTAATCCTATAAAACCGACTATTACATTTTTAAAAATAATTTTATAATATTCTTCGTTAGACTCAAACTTTAATTCTTCGGGTCTTATTATATTTAATTGATATATAGGATCAACCATATTATGATGCTCCCATTCTTTTATAATCCATTCCCTAAAAAAATCATTATTTTCTTTTTCTAATTTAATTTCTATTTTTTCCATTTTCATCATTCCCAAATTTATTTATTTTGTCATATATATCATACCAGCTATATACTCTTATTAAATTTTCAAATTCTCTATTTCTATTGTATGGATAATCAAATACTATAACTTCAGTATTTCCAATTAAAGTTTTCAAATTTTTAGGATCATCTTCTATCATAAAATCAATATTATTTTCTTTGCATAAAAGGCCTTTATTTTTTACATCAAAAAATATTTTATCATAATATATATCATTATTTTTTAACCATTTCTTTGTAATTTTTTCAACATCTTTTTTTAAAGTTTCTGAAAACCATTCGTCGTTATTTTTTCTTGCAGTTATTATGTATATTTCATTACTTTCATCTTTTAATTTTTTTATTACTTCGGATGCAAATCTTTTTGCTGGTAAATTTACGACTAATTCTTTTCGATATTTATCCCAAAATTGATGTGCAACATCTTCTCCCCATAGAAACATATCTGTTGTGTCTATTACATTTAAATTTTCAAGTTTATATTTTCCTAATTCATTGCAAAACTTTGTACCATATTCAATGCAAAAATTATATTGAGAATTTAAAACTCCATCTATATCTATTCCTATTCGCATACTAAACTCCTATAAATAATACATTTTTATTTCACAGTTTTTAAGACCTCTATTTAAAAACTTACCATCTTGTATTCCCTCAAAATATCCACTGAATGCTTTTGATACTCCACTATGTGCTACAATTAATACACATTCATAATCTCTTGCTTTTAATTCATCTAAAAAGTTATATACTCTTTTAAAAAATTCTTTCATATTTTCTGATGTACCATATTGAACTTTAGAATTAAAATTCCAGTATTCTTCGCGATTTGTATAGCTTATTGGTTTGCCATTTAAATTACCTGGATTTCTTTCTTCCAATCTATTATCTATTAAAATATCCTTATTTTTAACATTAATTATTTCAGCAGTATGTTTTGCTCTTATTAATGGTGAAGAAATAATCATATCATACTCTAAATCTTTAATTTTACTTTTTAACGTTTCTGATTGTTTTACACCATTATCATTTAAATCTTCATTTTCATTATTATATATTTTTAATGCGTTATGAAGTACTTCACCATGTCTAACTATATATACTTTCATCTATAAACCTACTCTCTGATAATTTTTAACTTTTTTTGTAAATTTTATAAACATGACTTTCATAATTTGATTTATAAAACATTTATAATGATTATAAAATGTTTAATTATTTAATCGTATTTTTATTTTTTTGCTTAACATTTTAATTTTATCATATTTTTATTTTGATAGCTATGTAACAAAGAAAAGTTTTTAAAATTTAAAAATTATGGTTAAATAATAAATTAAAGCATTTCAGCACAAAAAATGAGAGCTTTCGCTCTCTTCAGGGGGAAATATTATTATCAGTTCGTAACAATTTAATAATTTATTAAAGTCTTGCAAAATAAGACTTTTTCTTTTATCAAAATTTATCAAAGTTTATAAAAATAACTTTATTTTTGCTGTTTAGTATCTAGTTTTGGTATCTAAAAATTTATTTAGCACTCTATTTATTTACTTGATATTAAAAATCAAATTTATTTCTTTTTCACATACTTTTGTGTAATGTTGATTCAATTTTATAAAAACTTTATCATTAATTTTTTTGAATAAAAATTCAAAGCCTTGAAAAAAACTTATTGGAATAAAATTACATAGTAATGTATATAAACCTATTAAAAAATATAAACCACTTACAATGAAATTTGGTGAAGTTTTATTAGTTTGTTTATAGCTCAAATAAAATAGAAATAAGCACAATATTATTTGTAAAACTTTTTCAACTGTTTTTATGATATAAATAATTAAATTTTCTCTCTTAGAATATTTATTATATATATTTCTCCTATATTTTTTATCATGTTCTTCTTTTATCAATAATTGATTAACTAATTCTTCATTTTCTTTGCTAAGTTTATTATCTTGTTCATGCAATAAACTATTTTGTCTCAAGGTATCTTCATATGTATTAATTAGTACTCCTGGATTAATTTTTTTTATATCTCCATTAACATTAAACATCAAATTCTCCACATAATAATTACTACATAATAAATTATGTAAAGTTTCTGGAGTAACATCTACTTTACTTGTTTTCAAATTTGATAATGATTGATTGAATTTCTTTCTTAACATTGATGATGGTTTTATTGCTGCCATTGCATTTTCTGTGAGTTTCATTTCAGGCAAATTTTTATTATTTATCATTGATTTTAACCAAACAATTGCAGTTAAATCCATATCACTCATGACTGGACTAATTTTAAAATTTACATCAAGATTTAACAGTTTATTTGTTTCAATTCTAATATCTCTATTAGTAGTTACAAATATCGCATTACAATCTTCCAATTTTCTATATTCCTTGCCATCTCTCAATCTCATAATTGCAGAAACTGATTTAACATCATTTTCAATTACTTTTTGACTAGTTTTCTTATTTTTATATGAATTAAATAAATTTTCATTAAGCTTTTTTTCATTAATAACATTCTTATATTTCTTTTCATCGTAATCTGGAATATCTACAACTTCAATACCTAAATTCACAAATAATGTATCCAAACTATTTAATAAATGTCTAACGTCTGTTTCACTATAATTTTTTAAAATTAAATTTTCTAATGTTTTTTCCTGTGGCTTTCCATAATTTTTTAAATATTCTTCTAAAATATTTTCTATTTCATCATAATTATGTCTAAAGCACTTTATTTTAACTTTTAAGTTTTTTAACAAATTAACTAATTCTAACGCTGATTTATTTTCATCAGGAAGTTTTAATTCTAATACTCTTAACATAAAAGGTGTATCAAAAAAACATGATAATTTTTTTAAATCTGCATTATTTTCATTATCAATATTAACATAAAGTGCATTTGCAATTAAAGAACCTTCAATAATATTAACAAGATGATTATATATAATATCTTGTTTTTCAATATGTTCATTAATAAATCTACCAATGTGATAAGTAATACTATCTATATTTTTATTTATTCTAGTAGAATTTCCCATATCCTCATATAATAAATATCCATTCTGATCAAGGAATTTTGCAAAACTATTTCTACAATCAATATAGTTTAATTTGATATTAGTGTTTTTCTTAAAGTATTCAGTTAAATCACGTATAACTTCATCTATCTCTTTTCTAGATTTTTCTTGCCTATCATTAAAATCTTTCACAATTTTTGATACATCAATTAAAAACTCATATTTGCCATTAGCTTGTTTTATAATTTGTTGTTTTTTTAATCTGTTAATAATTATTTTAGCAATTGCATGTGGAAAGTTATTAAAAGAATAACTATTTTGCATTTTTTCTACAATTCCATTTTCATCTACACTACTATCATCATAAATAATTTTTATAACAAATGGTATTAACAAAGCAACATTATCTTGTCGATTTTCTTCAAATATTGCGGATAACATTGCGGTACTAATTAATGCACTATTATTCTTCAAATTACTCACCACCTTTAACATATATTATATCACACCTTTCGACTATTTTTTCCAATTTACCACTATTTATTAAATATTATGCTAATAAAATAATTAAATATTTATATTGACAAAAAAAGAGGCAAAAAAGAAGCCAATTTTGACTTCTTTAAAGTAATAAATGACACAATGACACATTGTTTGTGAGTACCCCACTCTCATTTATAATGTCATAGTGTCATTATTCAATATTGATTTCTTTTTAACAACACAACCTGTTTTATCAATTTTAAAACTATGACCAAACATTATACTAACTGTTATAAATTGATAAACTGATGAACACAC
>CAKOLP010000063.1 GCA_934096025.1 uncultured Bacilli bacterium | reverse complement strand
CTCTATGACAAGGAATAATTATACATATAGATTTTTTGATAAAGCCCCTCCTACTGCCTAGCTAGACATCTTTAAAATATTGCGCCTCTTTGCTATTTCATCAGCTATATCCTTATAACTTATAGTTTTTCCAAATGGTACTTTTAATAAAATATCCATTACTTCCCTTTGAAAAGCTCTGCAATTACTAAGTTTAAATTTAGGTACCCAATCTAATGGATTTCCAGCAAAATAGGCATCTAACCAGGCAATCGTACTTTCAAAAACTTTTCGCGAATCATTCTTGGGGCATATTTCTTTTGTAAAACTCAACTCAATCAAAAAATCATCTTCATAAGTTATTAAAATATTATCTAAATAATCTGGGGTTTCATAAATCATTTTATAAAACATTTTTACTCTCTATGTTTTGCAATTCAAACTTATATTTCTGTTTAACACTCGGATACTTTTCATGATCTACTTCAGATGCAAATAAATCATAAGGTCTTACCCAAAGTGCCTTACAATCATCATATAATCCCCGATATACAACATAATCTTCCAAAGTTTCACTATTTTTGGCAATCCCCTCCACAAAATAATAATCACCTTTAAAATGCTTATACACTCTATTTACTTGTATTTGATTCATACCTACCTCCACTTTAATTTTAGTACAATAACCAATTCTTGGCAAGCAACGATTAATTAATTTTAACTTTTTTCTTAATCATGCTATAATACTTTTGAAAGGAATATTTAGAATTATGGCAAAAAAGAAAAAAATTAAAAAACAAGTATACTATTTTCTAATCTTTATAGCACTATGCATTGCTCTAGCTATCTATGGAAAAAACAAATACGATGAATACTTATATCAACAAACATATGAATACAAACTAGAAGAACACGGCTATACCAAAAGTGATGTTGAAACTCTTTTAGAAACATTTAAAGAAGACAAAGACAGGGACTTCTTTTTAGAAAATCCTCAAAATGACAATTACTTAAAAATAATAAACGAAAAATATTTTCTTCTAAACAACTTCTACAAATACATTGAGTACTTAAACAATAACCCCAAAGAAAATATACCAAACATCATAAGAACAATAAACATTCATCTAGATAGTAAATTTTATGAACTTAATTTAGAGACAGACATTAATAAAGACACAAGTATGCTCGTAAACAAATATTATTTACTAACTAAAGATTATGAACCAACTGATTTAGTTAACATTCCTGGCAAATACGCCTGGGGAGAAAACCGCAGAACAAGAAAGATAGTTTATGATGCTTTTTTAGAAATGTGGAAAGAAGCAAACAAAGCAGGTCATTATCTAATGGTAAACTCTGCTTATAGAACTTATGAAGAACAAGAAATAGTATACAATAATTATAAAAAGCAAGGAACAAAATATGCTGATAGTTATGCAGCAAGACCCGGAGCTAGTGAACACCAAACCGGCCTAGCACTAGATATTTTTAGTAAATACAACACTAATAGAAAAACATTTACAGATAGTGAAGAAGCAAAATGGCTAAAAGAAAATGCTCACAATTTTGGTTTCCTCTTAAGATACCCCCCAGAACTCGATGATATAACAGGTTATAGTTTTGAATCATGGCACTACCGCTATGTGGGAAAAGAACTAGCCACTTACATTTACAATAACAATATAACTTTTGATGAATACTATGCCTATTTTATAGAAAAAGGACTGTAACAAATTAACGTTACAGTCTTTTTAAAACATTTTTTCTATATTCTTAGGAACTTTATCTTCTACTATCTTACTTATTATCTTATCTTTTTGCTCCTTACTAACCTTTTTTCCAGTCATTTTACTTAAAGTATCTACAACTTCACTAATAGTTTTAGCATCTTTCATATTACCTTTTTGTAATTTTTCTGCTAACTTTAATATAGTATCTTTATCAACATTAGTCTTTTTATAAACTTTGTTGAAAAATTCATCTCCTAGTTTCATACATCCCCCTAAAAATAATATATGATTATTTTTAAGAAAACTTCCTATTCATTCTTATTTTTAAATTGTAAAACTATCGGAGTACCATCTAACTCTATATTTTTTCGTAATTGATTTTCTAAATACCTTTCATAACTAAAATGAATTAAACCCTTATTATTAACTGAAAATGTAAATTTTGGTGGACAAGCCCCCGTTTGACTTACAAAATAAATCTTTAACCGTTTTCCTTTATAAGATGGAGGCTCATGAATACTTACTGCTTCCATTATAATATTATTTAATAATGATGTTTTTACTTCTTTACGATTATTTTCATAAGCCAAGATAACTTCTGGCATCAAAGTATTTAAACGCTTTTTAGTAGAAGCACTAACAAACACAGTATGTACCTAAGGTATAAATTGAAACTCTTTACTTATTTCTTCTTTCCATACTCGTAAATTTTTATCTGGATTATCTACCGTATCCCATTTATTTACTGCAAGAACTATTCCTTTTCCAGCTTCTAGGGCATAAGACAAAATATGTTTATCATGCTCAATAATCCCAGTTGATGCATCAATTACTAAAACACAAACATCACTTCTATCAATAGCTTTTAGACTACGCAGTAAACTATATCGTTCAACATTTTCATAAATTCTTCCCCTTTTACGCATCCCAGCCGTATCAATAATAGTAATATCTTGATGATTATATCTAAACTTAATATCAACAGCATCTCTAGTAGTTCCTGCTTTATCACTAACTATTACTCTATCTTCATTTACTAAAGCATTAATCAAACTACTTTTACCCACATTAGGTCTACCAATTAAACAAAATTTAAGAGAATTATCATTATCTTCTGTAACCGCAGGCAAATCATTAGTTACTTGCTCTAATAGCTCATTAAAACCTATATTATGGGAAGCACTAACTCCAATTAACTCACTAAAACCTAATTCATAAAAATTATATAAATTATTCTTTCTTGCCTCATTATCTAGTTTATTTACAACTACAATAACTTTCTTATCAGTCTTATGTAATATCTCTGCTACCTTTAAATCACTAGCATCAATATCCATTATGCCATCTACTACATATAAAACTAAATCTGCCTCATCAATAGCTAATGTCGCTTGCATTAAAATATCTTTAGCAAAATCATCATCTCCACCAGTAATTCCCCCAGTATCAATTAAATGAAATGCTTTGTTTTTATACTTACAAACTCCATACACTCTATCTCTTGTTACACCAGGAGTATCCATAATAATAGACTTATTTTCTTTAATCAATCTATTAAAAATACTACTTTTTCCCACATTGGGCTTCCCTACTATACAAACTGTTTGCATACTACCTCCTTAACAAGTCTTATTTTCACTATTACTATATATATTTATAAATTTAGCATAAACCCTATTATTTTTTCTATAAATTAATATCTTATCACATAACATATTATAATTCGTAACATCATTCCTTAAATCCATACTACTATTATAATAATTATTTAAAATTAAATCTTTAACTGTTACTTCCTTACAAAAATTATAAGAAACTCCCTCAATTGTACAGCTTTCTTGCAATTCATCAGCTTTTTGTTGCCCATAAAGAATAGCACTTCCCACTAAATCATCCATTTTATTTTGCAAAAGTTTTTGAGATGCATTATTCTTAACTTTAATAACTCCCAAAGCACTTATACCCATAACTATCGCTAGTATTGTAATAACAGCCAACATTTCAATTAATGTAAATCCCCTTTTTTTCATTAAGCCTCCAACTTAGCAGAAATAACATTTAATATTTCATTTCTACCCTTTTTAGTAACTGTTGAAAACGTAACAAAATTATCACTTTCACTAATCTTTAGCGAATCAAATATAAGTTTATCTTGTTTCAATCTACTATTTTTACCAACTTTATCATATTTAGTTGCCACAATAGTTATATCCAAATTATAATATTTTAAAAACTCATACATTAAACAATCATCTTCCGTAGGCTTATGTCTATAATCAATCAATAAAAACACGTGCTTTAAATTAGGTCTACTTTTTAAATATTCTTCAATCATTAAACCAAACTTTTTCTTAGTATCTTTACTAACACTTGCATACCCATACCCAGGTACATCTACTAAATAAAATTCATCATTAACTAAATAGAAATTAAGCGTTTGTGTTTTTCCAGGTTTTGAAGATGTTCTTGCAAAATTCTTTCTTTCTATTAAAGTATTTATAAAACTACTCTTTCCCACATTACTACGCCCAACAAGCAAAAATTCATCTTTCTTATCCTCAGGATACTGACTTTGTCTTACAGCAATAATGGGTTCATTCACACTATTAATTTGCATAATTTTAATCACCAACCTTATTATATATTAATTAACTAAAAATTGCAAATTAGCGCCGCCTACCTATTCGGTCTTCACTATCAAGCACATTATAATATCTATTACCTCGGTCTACAAACTGAACCTTTTCATAATCCTTACTTGAAGATGCCACAAAAGACAAATAATCATGCATTACATTCTCAGATACCAAAAAATCAACTATAGCATTATAAGCCGGACTATCCGTAAGCCCTAAAAACTTTTTATATCTTCCATTATGATATACTTCAAACTGTCCCACACAAATAACTTGTGTATATAAACTTTTCCCATCTAAATTCATACAATTGCTAACATAATTAACCCACCTATTAGAATTAGTTCTATTATAAATGGTATTTATTACAGCATAAGCATCTTGATAATCGTTTTCTTTAGCCTCCCCCATAACTACTGCACATATTACCAAGAACTCATCATAACTTAAGTCATATCTTTCCAATATATACTCCACACTATCAAAAACTTGTACATCTTCTTCAATTTTCTTTTGAGCTCCTGCGGAAAGTATTGCATTTTCATCTATTTCTTCAGCATAAGCCGTAGTTATCAAAGAACTAAGTATCACTAAAAACAATAATTTACCTTTTTTCACAAAAATTCCCCCTTGAACGTATTTTTCTAATCTAACATAAATAATTAATTTTGTAAAGTCGACATAAATATATTATATGAATAAAAATAATTTCCCACCAAACACCGATCCACATACATTTACTTTAATAGCTGTAGCTGTTGGATATGCTTGCGTCGGAGATTTCGATATAAACGAACAAAATTCAATTGGCAACTGGCTTATTATGGTGGGACAATATGTATTAACTCATGCTGCTCAACAACAATTAATAGAATCTAGACTAGAAAACAACAATATAAACATAAACTCTAAAAAGGCTAAAAGCGGAGGAAGTTTTTATACAGATAATGACATTGGTAAAAGTAACCAAAACCAACGTAGTGAAGTTGACTTTCTAATTGATAGCTTAAAAAGAATGCAAAAAGAACTAGAAAACATAAAAAAAGAATGAGTTTACCATTCTTCCTATACCGTAATAATTTTGCTTTTTTAAAAATTATTACACCGTATCGTATTAACTTTTCATTTTTTAAAAATTATTACACTTTACGATATTAAATATGGTTCTGAACTAGTGCCAGCCCCGCCAGCATATGTTATCGAAGACTCAAGAGCAAGGACTGGGCGCACCGCAAGGCTATTGCCCGCATTGCTAGAGTTCGCATAGTAGTAGTTCACACTCCCAGTGCTAAAGACATTGAACACAACATACGTATTGTCCGTGCGCGGAGCGATTGTCCATTCATGAACCCCCATATAAAGCCAATTATCATTAATCGCTGCGCGGTAATCTGTCGTTGCTGTATCATAACCTTTATATGTCCAATAAGTTGGGCTTGCTGCATACATATAATCACTTACGTACATTAAGCCTACTTTTGCACTAACAGTCGTATTAGCAGCTGGAGATGTAATCTCATTAGTATAGGCCGTTTTTGCATTTTGAGTTCCTATATTTGCCCATGTATTTCCTCCAACTTTCCATGTTGTTGTTGCTATTTTATTAGACCATGTTGATCCTATACTACTTATAAATGTTGTATTTAAGTTTGTTTTATTTAATAAACTTGTACTCCAAGTATTTGAACCATATTGATAATCACCAGTTTTGCTTGTCCCATTATA
>CAKOLP010000062.1 GCA_934096025.1 uncultured Bacilli bacterium | reverse complement strand
TTAGAAGATGGTTCAAATAGTTTAATATTAGAAAAAGTTAATTTTGAAGATACTGATTATTTTATGGCAGTTGTATTAAATGAAGAAGAAGAACCTAGTGATAAATATATATGTTTTTCAGTAGTAAATGAAAATGATGAAAATTTTGCGGAAATAATTGAAGATAAAGATTTATTAGCACAATTATTGCCACTATTTACGAACAATGTTAATAAGTTCATTAACAATTTACCGGAAGATATTTAAGAGTCAATTTGACTCTTTTTTTATGTCAGAATATATAAAATTTTGAATAAAAAAAATATAGACAATTTATTATGTGTATGTTAATATATTGCATATTATGGGGGTTTTATGTATAGAATTGAAGAAGTAAAAAAAGCAGAAACAATGGATTCCTTGGAAAAATTTGATAAAACTCAGTTAGTTCAAAATGAATTTTATTTAAATTTATTGTATTTTTTAAATGTTTTAGAAAATAATTTTGATAGTAGAGATTTAGATAATTTGTATAATAATATAATAAGCATAAAGATTAGGTTTCCTGGTATATTTTCTTTAGAGGATAGAAAAAAATTATATGCATCTGATGGGATGTATTTTCCTTCTAAAAATGAGATTTTAATTAAACAAAAAAATTTTGTAAGCACGGTAAACCATGAATTATTGCATCTGGCAAGTACAACAGAAAAAAATAAGAGATATTTTTGTGGTTTTTGGCAACAAGAAAGAAATATAAATATTGGATATGGTTTAAATGAGGGTTATACTAGTTTACTTGAGAGAAGGTATTTTAATAAAGATATTAAAAAAAGCGTATATGAACTTATAATGGAGTATTTAGAAAAAATAGTTGGGGAATATACCTTAGGTAAATTTTATTTACGAGCTGAAGACAAAATTGTGGATTTTATTAATGGTTTAGATTATTTTTATGAAAACACATCTTTGGTTTTTGAAAAGCGTTTTTATATTAACGATGTATATAATTTTTTAGTTTTAACATATAGTAATAAACAATTGGGGTTATATAGTGCTGGTGTATTATCTAGATTTGATTGTTATATTAGTGTTACGAATTTTGCTTTAGAAATAGCAGACAGTTTTAGAAAGCGTTTTAGAGGCTTTGATTTTGGCCCTCTTGCGGAGGAAATTACAGAAAATTTTGGAAGAAGACTAAAGAAATAAGTTTTATGCGGGATTATACTTTACAAGTTATATAAAATTTTATAAACTTAAATTAAGTTCTTAATTTGAACTTAGAAAAGTAGAGGGTATATGAAAAAAGAAGAAAAAATAATAAGGCTATATGAGGGAGTAATTTCGGGTGATAATTTATCTTATGCAACTTTAAGAAGCTATGGACTTCATTACGTAGATGTTATTAATCTATTAGAAAAACAAGTTTTAAGAAAAGTAAAACATGGACAATATGAGTTTTTGGATATTGATGGTTTATATGCTTATGGCAAAAGACTAGAAGAAAATGGCCAAGTAGAAGCTAAATATTGTTTTAGAAAGTGCGCTTTAATGAAGCAAGATGGTTTGTCTAAGCAAGAAAATGCAAAACTTGAAGAAGCTACTTTTAAAGAGAATTCTAAAGAAACAGCAGAGGAAGTAAAAGATCCTAAAGTAAATTCTGATGATTCTAAAAGAATAAATGATGATATAGAAGCAATTTGTAAAAAATCTGGGTTTTGTGATGATCAATTGAATTTCTTGGAACTTATGTATGCTGAAAAATTTTTTGTAAGAGGTTTTTATGATAAAGGAAGCGAGTTGCTTGCGGCTGTAAAAGAAAAGGATAATTTGTCTTTACCGGTATTAGAAATGATAGAAAAAGTTGAAAGTGTTCAAAAATATTTTCATGGTTGCTCAAAAGAAGCCAATGAAGTAAAAAACATAGAACCTACTAAACTTGAAAGCAATAGTGATAATTCTAATAGTGCAAAGTATGTTATAAGTAGATTTCCAGAAATTGATGAGCAAATTATTGCTAGCGGTTTAAATGTCGAGAGTGCTTGTCAAAATCTTGGCTTTACTGATGAACAAATAAATGTTATCCAATTATTATATGCGAAAAAATATTTTGCAATGGGTTTGTATGAAAAGGAAGATCAATTTCTTATCTTTGTTGAAAAGAAGAAAGGAAAAACCGAGTTTGTTAAACATATGCTAGAAACTGTGCGAAAGGATAAAAGATTTTATAAAAATAGAGGGGATAATAGTTGCCAAAAATTGGTGTTATTAAAGCCTGCCGAAAAAAAGGAAAGAAATGAAAATTAGTTATTGATTTTTCTTCTTATTTATTAATATTTATAGTATAATTAGACTAGAAAGGAAGTATTATGGATTGGATTTTTTGGTTAGTCTTAGTAGTCTTTTTATCTTTTATAGAAGCTACAACTGTTAATCTGGTTACAATCTGGTTTGTAGTAAGTGGGCTTATAACTTTAGTATTATCATTCTTTATTACAAATATGGTTGTATTATCAAGTGTTTTTGTTATTCTGGGAACGATATTTTTGCTTTTATCAAGACCACTTGTCAAAAAATTAAGGTCATGTAATAGTGGATGTAAAACTAATTTAGATCGAATTATTGGCAGCGTTGGAATTGTTACGGAAGAAATAGATAAGAATTCTATCGGGGAAGTAAAAGTTGATGGCAAAAGATGGAGTGCCGTAGCTAATGAAAAAATAAAAAAAGATGAAGAAGTAATTATTGAAGCAATCGATGGCGTAAAGCTAGTTGTTAGAAGGGAGGAATAATTATGCCAGGAATATTAATTACAATTTTAGTTATTATAGTTATTATAATAATACCAAACATTAAGATTGTGCCACAGTCAAAATGTTATGTTATTGAAAGATTGGGGTCATATTATACAACATGGCAACATGGACCTCACTTTAAATTACCATTTATTGATACTATTTCTAATAAGGTTACTTTAAAAGAAATAGTAAAGGACTTTGCTCCGCAACCAGTTATAACGAAAGATAATGTAACAATGCAAATTGATACAGTTGTATATTTCCAAATAACTGATGCAAAACTTTATACTTATGGTGTTGAGTATCCGATTAGTGCGATTGAAAATTTAACAGCTACAACACTAAGAAATATAATCGGGGAACTTGAACTTGATCAAACTTTAACAAGTAGAGACATCATTAATACCAAAATGAGAGCTATATTAGATGAAGCTACAGACCCATGGGGAATTAAAGTTAATAGAGTGGAAGTAAAAAATATTTTACCACCTAGAGATATTCAAGAAGCTATGGAAAAACAAATGCGTGCTGAAAGAGAAAGACGGGAAAAAATTCTTCAAGCTGAGGGAGAAAAGAAGTCCAGTATCTTAATTGCTGAGGGAGAAAAAGAAAGTGCTATCTTAAGAGCTGAGGCACAAATGATGAGTCAAATAAAAATAGCTGAGGGTGAAGCTGAAGCACTACTTAAAATTAAGCAAGCTGAAGCTGATGGAATTAAACTTTTAAAAGAAGCTGGAGCAGATGAATCAGTGCTTAGATTAAAGTCATTTGAAGCATTAGAAACAGTAGCTAATGGGAATGCTACGAAAATTATAGTTCCTGCTGATTTACAAGGGGTAGCAACTTTTGGTACTACTCTTAAAGAAGTTATGAGCGACGATAAAAAGAGTAAAAACGTAAAATAATGTATAAATAACTGAGAAAAGTAGATATAAAATATTTACTTTTTTTTTATATTTTGATACCATATAAATGTAGAGTGTGGGGCATAGTGGTAGAAAGTGGGGGATTATATGTTGCTCGGAGAATATCAACATAATATTGATGAAAAAGGGCGCTTGATAATTCCAACGAAGTTTAGGGAAGAATTGAAGACTAATTTCATTATCACCAAGGGCTTAGAGAAGTGCTTGTGTATTTATACCATGGATAGTTGGCAAAGATTAGTAAAAGATATAAGTAATTTAAGTTTTGCAAAAAAAGATGTAAGAACATTTAAGCGCTTTTTCTTTGCAAATGCTAGTGAATGTGAACTGGATAAAAGTGGGCGTATTAATATTGCAACATCTTTAATTAATTACGCTTTATTAAAAAAAGAATGTATGGTTATCGGAGTTTATGACCACGTAGAAATATGGGATAAAGAAGTTTATATTGAATTAATGGATAGTAATAGTGAAGTTATAAGTGATATTACAGAAAACTTATTCGAAGGAGCAAAAGATGAAACACTATAGTGTATTAAAAAATGAAGCAATTGAAGCTTTGAATATCAAAAGTGATGGTATATATGTCGATGCCACTATCGGGTATGCTGGGCATTCACAAGAGATTTTAAAAAATCTTAAAACTGGTTTCCTATACGGGTTTGACCAAGATAAAGAAGCAGTTTTAGCATCCACGGAAACTCTATCAAAAATAGGAAATAATTTTAAAATTTTTAATACTAATTTTGCTAATTTAAGTGAGTGCTTGGATAGTGAAAATGTAGATTTAGTGGATGGGATTTTATTTGATTTAGGCTTTTCATCTCCCCAAGTTGATGAAGCAAACAGAGGTTTTTCTTTTATGAGGGATGCTTTATTAGATATGCGTATGTCAGGTGAGGGAAAAACTGCTAAAGAAGTTATTGATACATTAAATAAAGATGAGCTTGCCCAAATATTTTTTAAATATGGTGAAGAAAAAAGAAGTACTTTAATAGCTGATAAAATCACCGAAAATCATGAAAATATTAATACTACTTTAGAATTAGTAGAGTGTATCAAAAATGCAGTTGGAGCTAATTATTTTTACAAGTTTCATCCTGAAAGAAAAATATTTCAAGCCCTACGAATATATGTAAATGATGAGTTAAATATATTAGAACATATTTTGCCCCTTGCTATAAATAGATTAAAAAATGGCGGGCGTATAGCAGTAATAACTTTTCATTCTCTAGAAGATAGAATTGTTAAAAATGTTTTTAGAGAGTTTAGTGAAGTAGATGAATTAGTAAGAGGCTTAAGGGATATACCTGTTCAATATATGCCTAAGATTAAATTAATTAATAAAAAGCCAATTTTACCTAGTGCCAAAGAACTTGAAGAAAACACCAGAAGTAAAAGTGCTAAACTAAGAATAATAGAAAGGATATGATTATATGTCAAAGAAACATTCAAAAATAAAATTATTAAAAGGAGAAAAGATGATGTATTTTCTTTTACTTTTCTTAATAATTGCTATACCAATGTTTAATGTATATACGAGTTCATTGTTATCTGAAACTAATAATGAACTAGAAAAAGTTAAACGTAATATTGAAAAACAAGAATTAGCTAATCAAAGCCTAACTATGCAAATTGATGAGCTAGCAAGTTTAGAAAATATTCAAAGTATTGCACAAGAATATGGATTGTCGTATAATAATAGTAATATCAAGTCTGTTGGAGGAAATTAGTTTATGAAAAAAAGAGCTACGGTTAAAATATCTGCATTTATTATTTTATTAGTAGCTCTTTTATTTGTTTTAATAATAGCTAAATTGTCTTATGTTGTTTTAAGTGATAAAGTGGACGGTATTAATTTACAGGAAAAAAGGGCATCTATAACTACGGTAGAAAAGACTTTGTATGCTAGTAGGGGTAGTATTTATGATTGTAATAAAGAAGAACTAGCAGGAACAATTAATTCATATACTGTGATAGCTTATTTAAATTCAAACAGAACTAATGTAGTAGATAAAGAATATACGGCCGAGGCTTTAGCACCACTTATTAATATGACTAAAGAAAAAATTTTGGAATTGTTAAATAAAGATTTATACCAAGTGGAATTAAGACCTGGAGGTTATAGAGTATCTGAGGTTACTAAAGCTAAGATTGAAAAATTGGAACTTCCAGGGATTGATTTTATTAGTAATTCTAAGAAAAGATATTATAGTAAGTCTACATTTGCATCATATATAATAGGATATGCTAAAGAAATAGATGGAATCCTAGTCGGAGAGCTAGGAGTCGAGGGTTATTATGATGATTTGCTATCAGGTACAAATGGGTATACTAAATATTTAAAGTATACATCAAGTAATTATCAGATTC
>CAKOLP010000061.1 GCA_934096025.1 uncultured Bacilli bacterium | reverse complement strand
ACTTGGATATTTGCTTAGTTATTTAGATAAGGGTTATAATTTAGATGATAGATTAATTTTGTCATTTAATGATAAGATGATAATAGATGAGGCGCATCATGACATAGATATAATTAAATTAACTTTTGTAAAAGATAAGTTAGTTGATGCTGATGTGATAGAGTTGGTGGAAAATGATAAGTGAAGTTAATATTATGATAAGTGCAAGACACCTACATATAACAGAAGAAGCATTAAATATATTGTTTGGGCATGAGCTTCATGTTCGAAATATGTTAAATCAAGTAGGGCAATTTGGGGCTTTGGAAGTGGTAACCCTTAGATGTGGTGATAAGGAGCTTAAAAATGTCCGAATTATTGGACCGGTACGAAGTTATAATCAAGTTGAAATATCTAGAAGTGAAGCAAGATTTTTAGGAATTTATCCTCCGGTTCGCAGTAGTGGGGACTTAGAGGGAGCATCATTTATTGAGATTGTGGGGCCCAAAGGCGTTGTATCGGGTAATTTTGCAGTTATAGCTAATCGCCATGTCCATATGAGTCCGGATGATGCTAAAAGATTAAATGTTAAGAATAAAGAGGTATTAAAATTACAGATTAATTCTACGAAAAGAGGGGTAGTGGAAGTTGAAGCAAAGGTTAGTGACGATGGATATTTTGAAGTTCATTTAGATACTGATGATGCTAATGCTTTTTTAGTAGATAATATGGATAAGGGAGTTTTGTATAGGTAATGTTTAAAATTGGGAATATTGAAATAAAAAATCCAGTTGGGTTAGCTCCGATGGCCGGGGTGTCTAATCCTGTTTATATGCAAATATGTGCCGAGATGGGCGTAGGCTTTGTTGTTAGTGAGTTAGTTAGTGCTGAGGCTATAACAAGGGGAAATGCCACTACTTTTGGCTTGCTCAAAGGAATAGATGCGCTAGATGTCCCAACGGGTATACAAATTTTTGGAAGTAATCCTAAAACGATGGGGGAAGCTGCTAAAATTTTGGTAGATAAATATGATATTGATTTTATAGATATTAATATGGGTTGTCCAGTACCTAAGGTTGTTAAGAATAATGCTGGTAGTGCCCTACTTAAAAATCCGAAGTTAGTCTACGAGATAGTAAATGAGGTAGTGCATAGTGTAGATATACCAGTCACAGTAAAAATTCGCAGCGGGTGGGATAGTGCGAGTATAAATGCTCTAGAAATTGCTAAAGTAATTAATGAAGCAGGAGCTAGTGCTATTTGTGTTCATGCTAGAACAAGAGCGCAAGGATATTCTGGATATGCTGATTGGAATATTATAAAAGATGTTGTAAGTGTATCAAAAATACCTGTTATAGGAAATGGGGATATTAAATCTTGTTATGATGCTAAAAGAATGCTTGAGGAAACTGGGTGTAGTGCCATCATGATAGGGCGAGCTTTATTTGGAAATCCTTGGCTTATTAAAGAGACTGTAACCTACTTAGAAAAAGGTATAGTTTTGCCACCACCTACATTTGATGAGCGAATTGATATGATGGAAAGACATTTAACTGATTTGGTTCGCGAAAAAGGTGAAAAGTTGGCTATTTTAGAAATAAGAGGTCATATTCTTAATTATATAAAAGGTTTACCCCTTAATAAAGAAGTAAAAAATGATATAGTAAGAAGTAATACAAAAGAAGAAGTATTAAAGATATTGGAAGAATACAGAAAAAAACTTATAGATTTTAATTAAGTTCTATAAGTTTTTTTGTTACTTTATTAACTGGCCCAGCACCAATAGAGATGACTAAATCGTTTTCTTGAACGTTTTCTTTTAGGTAGTCAATTATTTTCTCAAAAGAATCTATATATATAACATTTTCATTGCCATAAGTTTTGATTTTATCAACTAACATACTTTCACTAATGTTAAATATATTTGTTTCTCTAGCCGGATATATTGGAGCTATAATAACGTTTTCAAATTCACTAAGTATTTTAGCAAAGTCATCTAGATGATCTTTAGTTCTTGAAAAAGTATGTGATTGAAATACTGCCCAAGTATGGTTGTGTTTAATTTTGTTTACAGATTCCACCGTAGTTTTAACTTCGCTTGGATGGTGGGCATAATCATCAAATACTAAAGCATTATTATATTTACCAAGGTATTCAAATCTTCTACCAACACCACTATATTTTTCTAAGCCAGTCTTAATGGCTTCTAAATCTGCAATGTAAGCATGAGCTAAAGCAAATGCACCTAAGGCATTATAAATATTATGGTATCCAGAAACATTTAAGTTAATAGTAATTAGTTTAGAATTATCTTTATATATATCAAAGCTATAGTGACCAAGATCGTTAAAACTTATGTTTTTAGCAGTATAGGTAGCTTCATTATTAATTCCATAAGTTATTACTTGAGCATGGGTATAATTTTCTAAACCATTTGAATTTTCATCATCATTATTTTTAACTAAGAAACCATTTTCTGGTAGTAGGGATACATACTTTTGGAAAGATTTCTTTATATTATCTAAGTTTTTAAAATAATCTAGATGGTCATTATCTATATTTGTTACAATAATTCCTGTTGGATGAAAATGCAAAAAACTATCTACATATTCACAAGCTTCTAAAATGAAGTATTCTTTACTTCCAATATGGGTATTACCATCTATTTGGCGAAGCATAGCTCCGACTTGGATAGTTGGGTCTTTTAGTGCACTTAGAAATATAAGACTTACCATGCCAGTTGTTGTACTTTTACCATGAGTACCAGAGATACATAAAGAATTTTTATAAGATTCCATAAGTATACCTAGAAATTCTGCTCGTTCATATCCTTTTTTATTATATTCTTTTATAGCTATTTTTTCAGGATCTTCATCACTTATAGCTGCTGTATAAATAACTATATCGGCATTTTTTACTAAATCAGTTTGATGATTATAAATAATTTTAATTCCCTTTTTTTCTAGATTAGCAGTAATATCAGTGTTATTAATATCACTTCCAGTTACATTGGCACCTAAGTTTTGTAGCATTAAAGCAATGCTACTCATGCTTACACCTCCGATACCAATTAAATGTATATTTTTATCTTTAAACATAATAGACCTCCCTTTAAACATTGTTTATTATAACAAATATTTTGTCTTACTGCAATTATATGTATATACTTGTACTTTTAGGATGCTTTTTTAAAAAATGTCAAATACAAGAAAAAGAAAATGTCAAAAAAGTGGCTAGTAATGTCGAAAAGAATAAAAATTAATAAATTGCCTTAGATACTGGGCTTGCGTTAAAATATTAAAGAATACGAACAACGATTTTTGGGGGCAAAAATTTTAAAAATGAAAAAAGAATAAAATTTCCAAATTGATTTTTATAGACAAAATGTTTTTTCTTTTCTATAATGAAATTAAGGAAGGTAGTTGTATATGACAAATGTTTTAGAAGAATTTTTTGATTCGGTAAAAGTAATTAAAAGAAATGGTTCGAGAGCTAGCTTTAATGGTACAAAAGTAGCTATGGCCATTAAAAAAGGGTTTGACAGTATTAAAATTATAGATGAAAATGATGAGGATAAAGAAGAAATAAATAAGTATAGTTCTTCAGATATTCAAAAAGTCTATCAAGACGTAATGGATAAGCTTTATGCTGATTTTGGTAATAAAGAACGTTTAAAAATTGAAGAAATACAAGATACAATAGAAGAAGTATTAAAAGCAGATAATTATACTGATGTGCTTGAAAGTTTTTCAGAGTATCGAGAAAAAAGAAATTTAGCCAGACAGATGTTTGCAGATGACAAAAGAAGTCATAAGTTCTTAAAAAATCTTGAGGGCTTAGCATTAAAGAGTGCATGTGAAGATGATACGAAAAGAGAAAATGGAAATATTGATGGTAATTCGGCGATGGGAACAATGCTTCAATTCGGTTCTGCAGTTTCAAAAGAGTTCTCTAAGGCATATTTAATGAAAAAGAAATTTTCTGATGCTCATGATGAGGGTTATATACATATTCATGATATGGACTTCTTGGCTATGGGTACGACAACATGTATGCAAATTGACTTAGATAAGTTGTTTAAAAATGGTTTTTCTACCGGACATGGGCATTTAAGAGAACCTAATGATATTATGAGTTATTCGGCTTTGGCAGCAATAGCAATACAATCTAATCAAAATGATCAACATGGGGGCCAGTCAATACCTGCATTTGATTATTATTTAGCCCCAGGGGTTTTAAAGACATTTAAAAAAATATTAAAAGATATTATTAATGATTATATTGATTTTGAAGATTTAAATGATTTTATTAATATAGGGTGTATTGAAAAAGATATAGCTAAGATTAATACAATAGATATTACAGTAGATTATTTTGAAAAATATTATAAAAATTCATTAAGATTAAAAAATATGTTTGAAATGTCTATTTCTAAAGCTTTAACTAAAACAGATAAAAGGACTTATCAAGCAATGGAAGCATTTGTGCATAATTTGAATACTATGCATTCTAGAGCTGGGGCTCAAGTGCCGTTTTCATCAATAAACTTTGGGACAGATATATCACCTGAGGGAAGAATGATTACAAGAAATTATATGGAAGCCTCATATGCTGGGTTAGGGCATGGAGAAACGCCAATATTCCCAATCTCAATATTTAAAGTAAAAGAGGGTGTAAACTTTAATCCTGGAGATCCAAATTATGATTTATTTAAATTAAGTTTAAAGGTATCTGCAAAAAGATTATTTCCTAATTGGTCTTTCTTGGATTCTTCGTTTAATAAACCTTATTACAAAGAGGGCGACTACAAAACTGAAGTAGGTTATATGGGATGTCGAACTAGAGTTATTGGTAATGTAGTAGATAAAGATAAAGAAATTACACCAGGTCGAGGAAATTTATCGTTTACCTCAATTAATTTGCCAAGAATAGGTTTAAACCATGGTATCCTCGGAGCTAATGCTTTAGATAAAGCTGATTTAAAAGGCTTTTATGAAGAACTTGATGAAATGATGAATATGGTTAAAGACCAATTACTAGAACGTTTTGAAATTCAATGTAATAAACATGTATATAATTTTCCATTTTTAATGGATCAAGGCGTTTGGCTTGATAGTGATAAATTAAAGTATAATGATAAACTAAAGAAAGTGTTAAAACATGGCACATTATCAATAGGGTTTATTGGTTTAGCTGAATGTTTAAAAGCTTTAACTGGATATCATCATGCTGAAAATGAAAAGAGTCAAAAATTAGGGCTTGAAATTATTAAACATATGCGAGAAAAATGTGATGAATTTAGTGAAAAATATAATTTAAATTTTACGTGTTTAGCAACACCAGCTGAGGGGTTATCTGGAAGATTTGTAAATATTGACCGAGCTATATATGGTAAGATTCCAGGTGTTACAGATAGAGCTTATTATACTAATTCGTTCCATGTACCAGTATATTATAATATTTCTATTGCTAATAAATTAAAGATAGAAGGGAAGTATCATAAGTATACGAATGCAGGACATATAAGCTATATTGAACTTGATGGAGATCCATCTGATAACTTAGAGGCTTTTGAAAGCGTCGTAAGAATGATGAGAAAATGCGATATTGGTTATGGTGCAATTAATCATCCAGTTGATAGAGATCCTGTATGTGGATATGTAGGTATTATTAAAGATGTTTGTCCGAGATGTGGTAGAAAAACTCGGGAAGCAGTAAGTGTAGATAAAGTAAAACAATATGAAGGGAAGGAATAAAATATGGAAAAAGTAAATGAAGAAGTAAAATCTAAAAAAACAGTAGGGGAAGGAATTGAATTTGAAAGAATAAGAAGAATAACAGGTTATTTAGTTGGTACTGTTGAAAGATTTAATAATGGTAAAAGAGCAGAAGAACATGATCGAGTAAAACACACTTATGAAAATTGTTCTTGTAGTAAATAAGGAGGAAATATGGAATTAAAGGGAAGCCAAACAGAAAAAAATTTGCAACAAGCTTTTGCTGGAGAAAGCATGGCACGTAATAAATATACTTATTATGCTTCTAAGGCAAAAAAAGATGGCTATGAACAAATTGCTGCTTTATTCGAAGAAACAGCTAATAATGAAAAAGAACATGCAAAGCTATGGTTTAAAGAATTACATGGTGGAGAAGTCCCAAACACTGTAGATAATTTATTAGATGCTGCCAGTGGTGAAAAC
>CAKOLP010000060.1 GCA_934096025.1 uncultured Bacilli bacterium | reverse complement strand
TAACAAATGAAATAATAGCATATATCCTAGGTTTTTTAACAAGTCTATGTATAGCTTATATTCTAAATTCTGTATTAAACTTTAAGACTAAATTATCCTTTAATAAATTTATGAAGTTTGTCCTTAACAATATTCCCAATTTTATAATACAAGTCACATCAGTGGTAGTTTTAATAAGAATTTTAGAAATACCCAAATTATTTTCTTATATGGTAAGTGCTGTTATAGCTGTACCAATAACATTTATATTGATTAAGATTAATGTATTTAAAAAAGAAAGAGAGTAGAAATGAAAGTTTTAATAATAATACCAGCATACAATGAAGAAGAAAATATATTAAATACGGTAAATAAAATAAAAAATATAAAATCTAAAGATATAATAGATTATATTGTTATTAATGATGGTTCCCTAGATAATACCGCCAAAATTTGTGAAGAAAATAACTTAAATGTCATAAACTTAGTTAGTAATCTAGGAATAGGGGGAGCCGTTCAAACCGGATATAAATATGCTTATTCAAATGATTATGATGTTGCTATTCAATTTGATGGTGATGGACAACATGATGAAAACTATATAAATACTTTATTAGAAGAAATAAAAAAAGGTGCTGACTTTGTAATTGGGTCAAGGTTTATTGGTGATATTAGTGAATTCAAATCAAGTAAAATGCGGATTTTTGGTAAAAATATTTTATCATTTATTATGAAATTATTCGGAGGAATTAAGATAATGGATCCGACAAGTGGCTTTAGAGCAGCAAATAAAAAAGTAATAGCAATATTTAGTAAAAGATATCCAACTGAATATCCTGAGCCAGAAACAATAGTGTATTTAAATAAGTGTCATTTAAATATAAAAGAAGTACCAGTAAAAATGCATGAAAGGGAGCATGGGAAATCTTCAATAAGCCCACTTAAAAGTGCATACTATATGTTTTCAGTAAGCTTAGCAATTATTGCAACTTGTTTATTTAAAAAGGGGGATAAGTTATGAGTACAACCTTAAAAGTATTTTTAGTAATTATTTTACTATTATTTTCATACTTAGTAATTCATAAAATTAATAAACAAAGTATATCAATGCGTTATTCATGTATATGGCTTGTAATGATTATGTTTTTAATGATAATAGCCATATTTCCGGAACACATCATAAAAATAGCACAAGTACTAGGTTTTGAAAAGTCATCTAATATGATATTTTTAATAGCCATAGCAGTTTTATTTTATATTACTTTTTTACTAACAATTACGGTATCTAAGCAAAATGATAAAATAAAAGATTTAATTCAAGAAATATCAATTTTAAAAAAAAATAACAAAGAAAAGAGGAACAACGATGAATTTAATAATTAATATGTTTAGGGGATTTTGTATGGCACTAGCTGATAGTGTTCCAGGAGTATCCGGGGGTACTGTGGCATTTATTCTAGGATTTTATGATAAATTTATAAATTCCTTAAATGATTTATTCTATGGTAATATGGAAGAAAAAAAGGATGCCCTTAAGTTTTTATTTAAGCTAGGACTAGGTTGGGGAGTAGGAATGATTCTAGCCACACTTATTTTAACGAGTTTATTTGAAAAAGAAATATACAATATTAGTTCTTTATTTCTAGGCTTTATTGTTTTTTCTCTACCATTAATAATTAAGGAAGAAAAAGAAAGTATAAAAGGTAATTACAACAACATAATTTTTGCTATCCTAGGTATAGTAATTGTATCTTTAATAACATATTTTAATCCTGTAACTGGAGGAGAAAGTTCAGTTAATTTAAGCAAATACAACATTGGTATGCTTTTATATATTGTAGTTTCTGGTATGATTGCTATATCAGCTATGGTTTTACCAGGAATATCTGGTTCAACATTACTTTTAATATTTGGATTATATATGCCCATTATGAATGCAATTAAAGAAACATTACATTTTAATTTAGCTTATTTTGTACCACTTTCAGCTTTAGCAATAGGTATAATTCTAGGGATATTCTTAGTTATTCGTATCATAAAAAAATGCTTAGCAAATCATCGAAGTGCAACAATGTATTTTATTATAGGTTTAATGATTGGTTCGCTTTATGCAATTGTAATGGGACCAACATCACTAGAAGTCCCAAAAGAAGCTTTGTCTTTAAGCACATTTAGTATTCTATTCTTTATTCTTGGGGGAGTAATAATACTAGGTCTTGAAAAAGTTAAGAATATATTAGAAAAGAAAAAAATAGGGTAGATAATGAAAAGTAAAAATATAATTGCCAGTTTTAAATATGCCATGAGTGGTATAAGGGAAGCTTTTAAAAGTGAAAGAAATTTAAAAATACATTTATTTGTAGCTATATTAGTTATAGTATTTTCTAAAGTATTAAATGTTGATACTAAAGAAATATGTATACTTATAATTACTATTTCTTTAGTAATTGGGGCAGAGCTATTTAATACTGCTTTAGAAGAAGTAGTAAATATACTATCCCCAGAAAAAAGGGAAGAAGCCCGTAAAGCTAAGGATATAGCTGCTGGTGTTGTACTTTTCTTTGCTATAACTGCAATTATAATTGGAATATTTATTATAGGACCAAAACTATTGATATATTTTAATATTTTGGTATAATGTTAATGGAGTTACCAATTGGTAATTCCAACTTGTTTTCTTTGGAAGACACAATATCTTATTAGACTTGTGTCTTTTTTGATTTATTATAAAAATTATTGCACAAAAAAACTAACTTTCAACAGTTAGCTTTTTTAAAATTATTAATTTTCTTTTTTATAGCTTTTTCTTAATGCTACAGCACCTGCAACAGAAGCACCAGCAACAAATAGGTAAGCTACAATGTTATCCCCAGTTTTAGGGTTTTCAATGTTATTATCAACAGTACTTGGTTGTGAAGGAGTACTATTAGCACTATCAGCATAAACTAAAGAATATGTTGAGAACTTATCAGTTTTAAATGTTAAAGTTCCATCTTCGTTTACTACTGTATCTAGAATATCAGTTTTTCCGTTATGAACACGAACAACATAATATTTTCTATTATAACCGTCTTTTACTTTTTCCATATCAGTAGGAATAGTAATAGTAATGGCAATTTCTTTTTCAGCATCTGTAACTTGTTCAACTTTTAAACCATTGAAAGCATTAAATAAGTCAATGTTATAAAGTTTAGCAATAACATATTTATTTGAAATAGCTGTATTAATTAATGTTAATTCATCTTTATTAACATCGCTTTCTTTAACACCTTTAACTTCAATTTTTGGTGTTAATTCACTTTTCTTAGCTACGATAGTTTGATTTTCATCACCGATTACTGGATATTCTTTAGAAACATTTTCTCCAGCTTCTCCAGTACCACCAATTTTAACATTAGATACTTTACCTTTTTCATTAGTAATATTGAAAATACCACCATTAATTACTGTAGTAGATTTATCATCTTCTCCAATAGTATTCCAGTCATAATCCCAAACTGCATAATTAGTTCCAGTGTAATTAAAATTACCACCATTAATAGTAACTAATTCTTTTCCTGAGAAGTATCCCATAGCTCCGATAATAGCACTACTAGGTTTAACCATATTGAAAGTACCACCATTGATAGTCATAATACCATAGTCATCATTTTTAATATATTTATCATTTTCAGTAAGCTCGAAATTACCTCCATTGATAATTAATTCAGCCATAGTTTTATCAACATTTTGTTCAGGTGTATACCATCCATTATCTATAAGTGAAGAAATACCACCTTTACCAGTAACTGTACCATTTTCGATAGTCATTTTACCATGATTTAAAATTACATAGAAACCTTTAGTACCAGCAGCATCGTTACGTTTGAAATTACCGCCATTTACAACAACAGTACCGTCATTTATTAATGAAGCATATCCAGTTGCATCATTAATAACGTTACCATTACCTTTAATAGTTAAAGTAGCACCTTTTTCAACATAAATAGTGTGTTCTTTACCATTATTTGTTACACTAAATCCAGCTAAATCTAATGTAGCATTAGCACCATCTTTTACAACGATGCCTTCTTTTAGATCTTCAGTTAAAGTAAATTCTTTAACATTCTTATCAATATCCTTTGCACTAACTGCTAAAGGAAACACAACCATTGATAACATTGCAAAATTAAAAAATAATTTTTTCATTTTCACCATTTCTCCTTCCGACTATATTATAACCTATATTAATTAATAATACAATTAAAATTTACCAATAAAAATAAATATAATTATAATTATACATTATATAGTATTCCTATTTTTTCATAATTAATACTTAAACTCTATAAATTATATCTTTTTATTAATATACTAATATTTGAAAAAGTAGCATCCGACTGGGCATTATTTTCTATTTCAGTTTTGACTTGTAAATTTAAAGGGTTATTTACTTCAATTAAAGCAACCTTAGAAAAGTTCATTTCCGGCGTATTTCCTTTTTTCAACTCAAAGTTTAAGTTAGTTACCTTTTTATCCTCTGTAACATTATATATATAAAATGAAGCGCCAACAGTAGAGGAAACTCCCGAAATATTTCCACTTAAAGTAACCTCATAAGAACCAGCTTTTTTAATATTTATATTTCTACTTTCAGTAACTTCGAAATACTCATTGTTTGCCGGCACAGTTTTACTAGTTCCTAAATTTGCAATTCCAGCTACGGTTGTTTCTGGTACATCAATAAAAAATAAAGAATTATACAAAACTGGTTCTAAAGAACCTGGGGCTCCTTTTTCTCCAGGATCCCCTTTTAAACCTTGTTCACCGGGAGGGCCAGCAGGACCTTGATTGCCTTGTTCTCCTTTATCACCCTTAGGTCCCGTAGGGCCAATTGGTCCAATTTCTCCTTGTAAACCTCTTGGCCCAATTTCTCCTTGAAGTCCCATATCACCGGGATCCCCTTTATCGCCTTTGTCGCCTTTGATTCCTTTTTCACCGGCGTCACCTTTGGGTCCAGTTAAACCAATTGGCCCCATATCTCCAACTTCACCTTTAGGAATTATAAAATTTAATATGACATTTTTCTCATCACCAGTATTGGTTACTAAGGCTTGGCTTCCAACTTCACCAGTAGTAGTATTACCAATGCTTATCGTTGTTGCTCCGGCTTCTCCTTTAGGACCAGTAGGTCCAGTTGGTCCTTGTATACATTGATATTTTATATTTTTATTGCATTCTTCAATTTTCTTTTTAATTCTATTATAATTATTGCAATTATTAAGATTCATCAATTTTTCTCCTTTCTTTTAAATAGTATGTTTAAGTTTATAAATAGATTAATTATATAGCAAATTTTAAATTTAAAAAGTTGACTTTATTTTGTTGACACACAAACAAACATTTGCTATCATAATATTGTTTAAAAAAACAAATTATTTAGTATTTTTTTAATAATTTGTAATTATAATTTTGTAAAAAAATAAAAAGGGGGAATGAAAAAAAGGTAATATAGTCTTTAGAAACAAAAAAATAGAAAATAATTAAGAATACTTATATAATCCATTGAATTTGCAGAGTAAAAGGTTTAAAAATTAAGGATAGAATAATTAGTATGTTTAATAATAAATGTTATAAAGTATATTTGAATAAATAAATGTAATGACTTATAGGTAAAGAAAATTAATTTCTAATTATAATTAAGTAATTAACGTATTGATAATATAAAAATAAGGAAGGAGTGGCAGAATGAAAAAGGATAACAGTTTAATATTGAGTGATACTGAGTTATCAGAAGTTAATATAATTTACAAAGATATAAAAGAAAAAGTTATAAATGCTAGATCTAAAATGTTAAAACAAATAGATACAACAATGACAGAAGTTTATTGGTATGTGGGTAAAATAACTTCGGAACTATACAAAAAATCAAATGATGGAACATATGGAAAAAGAATAATTGAAGCTTTATCTAATAAATTAACAAATGAATTTGGTAATGGATTTTCTGCAGTTTCAATAAGAAGAATGCGTAGATTTTATGAGTATTATCCAAATTGGTCGACAGTGTCGACCGAATTATCTTGGGCACATTTTCAAGAACTAATTAAAATTGATAGAAAAGAGGAAAGAGAATTTTATCAAACAGAATCAATTAAATCTAATTGGGGTTGTAGATAATTAAGACGTCAAATTAACACTAAATTATATGATAGATATTTGGTTTCCCCAGATAAAAATTTAA
>CAKOLP010000059.1 GCA_934096025.1 uncultured Bacilli bacterium | reverse complement strand
ACATGCCAAGGTCTGTCACGATGTCCGTTGCCTTTTCGGTAGATACGGCATCAGTTGCAGTTGTTGCTGCAGTAGTAGGACTAGGTTATATAATTTATAAGAATTGGGAAGATATTTGTACTTGGACATCAAATTTAAAAGATGATATAGTTTCTTATTTTAGTGATATTGTTGATTTTGTGGGTAATATATTTAATATTGATTTTACAGAAATATTTGGTTCATTTGGAAATGTATTAAATGCCTTTTTAGCAAATATTCAAAATGTTTTTAATGCAGTAAAAGAAATATTTAAAGGAATTATTATGTTCATAACGGGTGTTTTTACTGGAGATTGGAAAAAAGCCTGGGAGGGTATAAAAAATATATTTAAAGGTGTATTTGATTTACTTTATTCAATAGTTGTAGCACCTTTAAATGCGATTATTGGAGCTATTAATTTGATGATTGGTGGACTAAATAAAATTATTAACGGTATTAATAAAATTAAAATGCCTAATTGGGATTGGTTAGGTAGCTTAGCTGGTAAAGGATTTGATTTTCCAACGATTAAATCTATTGCTTATTTAGCTTCAGGTGGAGAATTACTAAAAGGTACAGCAATTGTTGGAGAAGCTGGCCCAGAAATATTAACGAATAATGGTGGTAATCCAAAAGTTATTCCATTAAATAATTCCAACAATTCAGTAAACATTATAGATTACGAAAAATTATTTAAGCTATTTTTGAAAGCTTTAAATAGTTGTAAATTAAAATTAGATCGTGATGGATTTATTAAATTTATTGATAATAGATTAGATGAGGTGATGTGATGTTTGTATTTAATGGTATTTCTTCAAAAGATATGAAAGTAATTATTGAAGAAGAAGATAATTTGATTTCTAGGGCTGCATGGAATTACGAAAAAAATGAAGATAATTCCTTTTCTTTTAATAATTTTAGTAGCCTTGAAAGTAACTTGAAACTTTATGTGATGGATATTAGTAAAATATCAGATATATATGAATGGCTAAATGGTAAGGGTATTCTTGAATACAAAGAAAAAATTACAACTGCATATTTTTTAGATGAAATAAAACCTCAAAGAGCAGCAAGCATAAAGACAATAGATTTGAATTATAAAAGAGACCCTTTTTGGTATAAAAAAAATGATGATTATGTAGAATGTACAACTAATGTTACAAATGAGGGCAATGTATTTTCAAAACCTTTAATAAAACTAGTAAAGCAAGCATCAAGCACTGTTGATATAACTATAAATGGTGTTAGATTTAAATATAGTTTTCCCGATAGTGAAAATTATGTAATTATTGATTGTTTTGATTGCAATGCTTTCTATGAAAATTTATATAGAAATAGTAATTTGGAAATTGATTTTAGTTTTCCACAGTTAAATCCAGGATTAAATAGTATTACTTTTAATAGTGGTAGTTGTCAAATTTTATTTAAAAAGAAAGATAGGTGGATTTAATGATTAAAATATTTGAGGGTAAGTCAAATAGTTTTAAGTCTAATGGGAAAATAATGATAAATCCTATAGAGTTAAAAGAGTACAAGAAAAAATCGTTAAATGGCTGGTATATTGAAGTAGAAGTTAATATAAAGTATGTTGATTATATAGTAAAAGATGATTTATGCGTAATAAAATCTAAGTCTAAAATAAACCCTCAAGCATTTAGAATAGGTAATCCTACAAAGAATGCTACAACCGTTAAATTCACAGCATATCATGTTATGTTTGACTCACAAAACTATATGCTTGATGATGTAAGACCAGTTAATAAAAGTGCTTTAAATGCTTTAGAATATATAAATGAAAGGACTAACGTTGAAAGTCCTTTTGTTTATTCATCAGATATTACAGGAATTAATACTGCTTATTTTCAGTTAAAAAGCCTATATGAAGCATGGTCAGTTATTGAAGAACGGTGGGGAGGAACATTTGATGCAGACAACTGGAATATAACTTTATCTAATAATCTAGGTAATAGTGTTGGTGAAATGTTAGTTTATCAAAAAAATTTAAATGATATATCTATTTTAGAGGATTGGAACGAAGTTGTTACAGAATTATTTCCAGTTGGTCAAAATGGCTTGAAATTGCCTGAAAAATGTCTTAATTCAGATATTAAGTATAATATTCCATATTCAAAAAAAGTAGAGTTTTCTTCAGATATTGAAAATTATGATGAAGATGGTAATTCTATTGATGCTACAGAATCAGAACTTATCGCAGAATTAAGGAGCAAAGCCACTAAATATCTAAATGAAAATAAATATCCAAAAGTTTCATATGAAATGAGTACAAATATTTCTGAAAAATTTGATATTAACGATAAAATTATTGTTAAACACCCTTTAGTTAATTTAATTACTGAAGTACAAGAATATACTTATGATCATAAAAGAAAAAAAACAGATAATTTAGTTTTTGGAAATTATAAAAAAGATGTTTCTCAAAAAATATTTTCTTTTAAAGAAAGTGTTAATAAAATAGCATCACAAGTCGTTAAAAATAATGATTTATTAAATCAACAAAAGGATATTATTCAAACTCTTAATAAGCTTGGCCATGTTTATATTGATGATAACGAAATTTTGGTTTTAGATGTATTACCTAAAGATAAAGCTAAATATGTTTTAAGAATAGGTTTAGGAGGTATAGCATTTTCAGAAAATGGATATGATGGAAGTTTTACAACTGCGTGGACTTTAGATGGAAGTTTTAATGCAGATTTTATTAAATCTGGGAAAATTAATACAAGTTTAATTGAGGGATATGATGAGTTGGTATCTAAAGTTGATACAGTAGCAGATTTAACTAAAAGTATAAGTGGTATTTCTTCGGTAGAAATAGAAGATGCTTTTGCTGGAAATTTATTAAAGTTAGCTATAAGTGGGCAAATGAGTCTTTTATATCCAGAAGATAATCTATTTCCAGAAGATACTTTATATCCTTTAGATAGTTTTCTAATAATTAAAAATGAGTTAAATGAAACACAAAAAATACATTTGCCTATAAATTGGTTAAATTATTTAAATACAAATGTCTATGATGAATTTATATTGGAGAATAATAAAGCTAAAATAGTTCGGAGAGTAGGTATTAATAATAATGGAATGTATGCTTTGGATAAAGAAGTAATTGAAGATGTTGGGGACTTAACAATACAATTATCAAATGGGTATAATAAGATTTGGCTAGAATCATTTAGTGATAGTAATTTAAATTATTTATGTAAATATGCTATAAAAAGTGATTATACAGATGTATTTGCAACTAAGGTAGAAATGCATAGTACTATTTCTCAAGTTGAAGATAAAATTAATTTAGAAGTTTCTAAAAAAGTTAATGAAAATGAAATTGTGGCTTCTATAAATTTATCAAGTGAGGAAGCTTGCATAAAAGCGAATAAAATAAAATTAGAGGGGATTGTAACAGCTAATAACAATTTTAAAGTATTCGAAGACGGGTCAATAGAAGCAAAAAATGCTTCGTTAAAAGGTGATATATTTTTGCCATCTGGAGGTAAAGTTGTTGGTGGAGATGGAATGATGTCAGTAATGACAATTAACGGTTGCCTTTGGAGTAATTTGTTTTTAGGTGGAGAGGGTTTTATGCCGTTAGGATTTGATAGGTATGTAGACCAATATAACAATGCTTCTGCTATTCCAATGAACTTAATGTTAGATTTTGTTATTCCAGAAAATTTTAAACCTCAGAAAGCTTTTATTTATTTAAGACATATACCATCAGTTAATTCAGATGAATATAATAATGTTTCAGTTACTGGAAGTTCTAAAAATATAAAGGCTTATATATGTACTGATAATAGTTTTAGCAGAAAAATATCTTTTTCTGGTGGTTTAAATGAGTTAGCTGGTAATTATACAGAAATAGCAAATTGTTTTGGATATTATGGTTTTACTGGAAGTGGTAGTGGAGTATCCGAAGTAAAATCAATTGATATTTTAAATTTAATAAGAAATCCAGGTACATATTCTATAGCTTTAAAAAGTACTTATGGGGTTGCAACAGATGCTCAAAGTATTTATGGTGCAACAGGTTGTGTTTTGGCACAATTATATATTTATGGTTATACAAGCGAGAATTTATAGATAAAGGAGGGAAAATAATTTATGTTAAAAGTTTTTGCTAATAAAGGAGAAGCTAATGCTATTCCGATAAATGCAGCAAATCTTAATTATAATTTTAATGAATTAATTAATATGCTTCACCCAGTTGGGGAATACTATGAAACTTCTGATTCAAGTTTTAACCCTAATGTTAGTTGGGGTGGGACATGGGAATTAGAAAGTGATGGTACGGTATTGGTTTCTAAGTCGAGTACTAGTGGCAGTAAATTTAATAATTCAGTTGGTACAGTTGTTGGTGAAGAAAATCATACCTTAACTATTGAAGAAATGCCTAGCCACGACCACCACGTTTTAATTGGGAATGCAGGTGATAAATATGCAGCATCATTTGTAACAAATGGTGATTCGTTGTATTATGCTCCAACTAATAAGGTCGGTGGTAATCAAGCTCATAATAATGTTCAGCCTAGTAAAATTTGTTTTAGGTGGCACAGAATAGCTTAATCGCTAAGAAAGGATAAAATGGAAATTTTAAAAAGAGTAAAAGAAAAATATTTATTAATTAGCTTTTTAATAGGTATTTTTGTTAGTTTATTTATGTTTTTACATAATACAATAAATAAATATGACAATATACTTGATACTGTAAAAACTACGCAGCAAATGTCTTTAAAAAGTGTAATATGGAATGCTGGTATACCTCTTGGAGAGAGAACCTCAGCTTGTGATGTATATCTTTCTTCGGGTTATAATTCATTAACAAAAAAATACTGTGAAAAGTTAATAAATAATAATATAGATAATAATTATTTAGTTAATATAGAAAGTGAGGAAATATAATGGAAATAACTTATGCAATTATAGTAGCTTTAGTAGCATACATTTTTGGGGCAATTACAAAAATATTTGTTGAAAAATTGCCTAATAAATATATTCCAATTCAAAATGTAACAATTGGATTATTGGCGGGATTAATTTGTTATTTTACTAATGTTGAAACTAATTTGATGCAATCTCTAGTTCTTTGTTTAATATCTACAATGGGAGCTGGGGGAATTGCCGATTTAATAAATATAAAAAATAAAAAGGAGAATTAACATGGAAGAATTAAATATTATAATCACAGATGAGAATAAAGAAGATTTAGAAGAAATGTATGGAATTATACCAGATGGTATGGAGGAGGTAATTATTGATGAAGTTAGCGAGTAGAACATTTAAAAGAGATGATTATACTTTAACTAGTAAATTTGGTTATAGAAAAATAATTACGACTAGTGCTGGTAAAACTAATTCATTCCATAGTGGAACAGATTATTCCACTAAGGGTGAAAAATGGGCACAGTATCCTTTAGAATATGGAAAAGTTACAAGCGTTTATACTGATAGTTATGGAGCTAAATGTGTAGTTATAGAATATCCTAGAATAGGTAAACAATTGTATTATTGCCATTTAGATAGTATTTGTGTTAAAATAGGGCAAAGTGTAAATCATGATACTATTTTAGGTTATACTGGTAAAACTGGTAGAGCTAATGGTGTTCATTTACATTTATGTTTAAAAGATATAGGTGGCGAAACGTGGTTGGATCCAGAAAAATATGATTATAAAGAGGGAACTAATAAAACAAATTCAAAAAGTATTTTAGGGTCAAGAGGATATATTAAATTTGGCGACCAAAGTGATGGAATAGCCAAAATAGCTAAATTTATGTATAAAAATTTTCCTGCGTATACTAAAAGACAGGCTTTAGGTAATTACTACGGAAAATATATTGAAGCTTCTATAAAAGAATTTCAACATAGAACAGGTTTAGAAGCTGATGGTTGTATCGGACCATTAACTTTAGCAAAGCTAAAACAAATGGGTTTTACCGAGTAAATTATAATTAAAATAGGCAAAAATATTGTTATAGAAAATTACCATATTTTTACCATGGAAACTATGAAAAATTATACAAAATATAAAAAATGAGGAAAAAATCATAGTAATCAAGTCCCTAAAGTACGGTATTTTAATTAATTTCCAGTGCTCACATTCTCCACCAGATGAACATTAAGGGGCTGTAATGAAATAAAGTAATTTCATACAGCCTTTTTCTTTTCTTTTTTTTGTTTTGGAAAAGGTAATTTTT
>CAKOLP010000058.1 GCA_934096025.1 uncultured Bacilli bacterium | reverse complement strand
ATATGATATTAGTTCATAATCCTTATTATTATAAGCTAAGGTAATATGATAGGATTTTTGGGTTTTAAAGTATGTTTCTTTTACAGTAATGTTATTAACTTTGTATGTTACTGTGTAGTTTTTGGCTTTTAGAAAATATATTATTATAATTGTTAATAAAATGATACTTATTAGCAGAAATTTCTTAATTTTCATTTGAGCCATATTTTTGTTTTTCATTCATCATCATTTCAGTAATATGAGTTTCAATGTCATCTAAGCCACTTTTTGGTAAATTGGTTATTGTTACTTCTTCTTTTACTGTATCTATTTTTATTTTTCCCCATAATAATCCTTGGTATATAAATAAATCATTGTACAAATCTGGAGTTATAGAACTTAAAAAGTAACCCCATACTACTCTTTTTTGGCCTATTAAAATTCGTTTGTTAGTAAGTACTACAACACAAGTTTGGAATATGTCATAAAAAGTATCGTTTTTTTGACCAGCAAAAGCAAACTCTACTACTTCTCCGGGATTTAAAAATTGTTCTACGACAGCACAGTGTTTTTTTAAGTTCCATACTACTCCACCACGATGTTTATTTTTAAATTCTAATGCTTTTTTATATACGCTATTCATTGTTATCACCTAGATATATTTTATAATAAAAATTATTATTTAGCAATTATTAACTAATGTATTTGCTCGAAACATAGCGATTATTGTAGATTTTAGTCCAGCCGCTTTTTTGTTCCATAACTGCTACGGTGGTATTTTTTGCAATGGTTGTTAATATTTTTCCATTAGGTTTCGTGCGAACATTTAAAAACGTGGCAATACATTTTTTAGTATTATAATGGTATTTTGGAGTGTTAGTCGTCAAGTATTTACTATAAACAAATTCATTTTCACTTATTTGAGCCCAGTCATTTTCAAATTTTAAAATGTTAAGTTTGGTATTTGTTGGTAATATGTTAACTACTTTATAATTTGTTCCAGGGCCATAACGAATGTTTAGATTTACAGTTGTGTAATATTTATCTTCTTTTTTTCCAGTATCATATAAAGATATAAAATTTATGTTTCTTGTATTTCTAATTTCTGTAAAAGAACTATCTATAAAAAATGCTTCTTCAGGTTTTAAATTGTTTTTTGTGGTAGTTAATATCCATAAGCCTAAATTGTTTTTTTGCCAACCCGTTCCTTTCATTTGTCCACGGCCTATTGCTATATGAAAATGAGGACCTGTTGCTTGACCATCGCTACCTTTATAGAATAATTTTTCTCCTCTTTGATATTTTTTACCAGCATAGACTCCTTTTAATTGATCGTCGTTTGGATGTACTACCATAATTGTGACATAATCCGTAAATGTCGGTGTAACTACTGGTGTTGTACTTTCTAGCCAAATAGTATTAGAAGCTTTTATTCCTACCCCATATACTTTTTTTACAATCAATTCATCACATGGACAATAAAAATAGCCATAGTCATTTGTTCCACACGCATCATCTATTGGATAATCCTTTAAATTACCCTTTAAATGTCTTAGATGTGTATAATTATCACTATAGCCTTGGGTAATGTTCATAACTTTTAAAGGATATGTTAAATAATTCATTTTTTTCCTCCTTAATATATTGTATGAACATGTCCACTTTTTTTGTGGATTATAAACTAGTTATAAACAGATATAATGTATTCTGAAGTTTCTATGAAAGCATAATTCTCTAAAAGATTTAAAGTATCTATTTGGGTAAAATCATATGTTAGTCCCCGACCTATATATTTAGCATAAGCTTCTTTCATAGTCCATAATTTTGTAAAATCATATGCCTTGTTATTTGAATTAGTTAAAATATTAATCTCTTGAGGATTAAATGCTTTGGGGATAACTTTTTCATTATAAGTAAAATATTGAATATCTACGCCGATACACTTATTACTTATGCCAATTATACAAATGTTTTTCTCATGACTTATACTAAAATATAATTTGTTATCTTTTATAAGCGGTTTATTATATTCATTATATATAATATCATTTTCACTAAGCCCATATTTTTTTAGAACTTCTTTTAAAAAATCTTTGCTTGTTGTATCTTTTTTTATATATAAATGAAACATTGTTGATAACTCCTTATTTAATCTTTACTTTTTACTATTTTTATTTTTTTCGTTTGTAGCTCTTTGTTTATATTTTTCAAATTCTTCTTCAGAAATAATATTTATATTTTTGGCAGTTACTCCACACTCAGCAATAAAATCCCAATCATGAGTTGCTATTACTTTTTCAATTGTTTTTTCTTTGTCTATGTCATCATCAACTGCACATAATAATTCTGTTAGGTAATAACTATCTCTTTTTTTTATAAAATATTCTTCTATTTTGGTAAAGTCAATGCCCTTTTGATAATAATTGTTGGCAAGTCGCCATAGTGCTTCGCGCATATCTTTATCTATTCCCACATCTACTAAATCATCAAAGAATTCTTGACTAAGTTTAACTGTTACTGGAACTGAAATATATTGGGTTATAAATTCTAGCAATTCTAAATCAGTCATTTTCTCAATATATTTTATGTTAACCTCATTATTTACTAACAAATCATAAAGTTTTTCATATCTTTGGCCACTATCTCTTTGAGTTTCCTTGTCTTTTGTTAAAGAAGCAATTTGCCTTTTAATAAATTCTTGCACCGATTTGTCATTATTTTTAAAATTGGCTGCTTTTTGAAGTCTATTTAGTAATTTATTAATAGTTTTAATTCTGTGTTTTTCTATTTCATCTATCTCGATATTTGTATTGGCTATAACAGTTTTTACATCCTCAATAAGTTTATCTAGTTTTTCATTATCTTCTTTAGTAAAGTTAGCTCTATTTATCGTACTTAATAATTTTACTAATTCTTTACTGTTGATAAATCTGTTTATGTATTTATATATGATATTTACTAATTCCATTTGCAAATCTCCTTTTCTTATTTATTATATCATGTATACTTTAAGATGTAAATTGATGAGAGAAAAACTCATTAGTTTATGATAGAATATTTTTTATTCTTTCTTATAAGAAAGAATAAAAAATTGGCGTTTGAGTTTGGGCAGATTATATCAGGGGTCTTTGAATCCATATCTATGACTGCCCGTCTCTTATCTTATTATTAATCTAGTCTTAGAAAGTGGGGTCTTGAATCCATATAACCAGCATGATGAGATAATTGTAAGCACTAAGAGTCAAACTAGGAAAGGAAGTATTATATGAAGTATGTTTTAGTACTAGATGTTGCTAAAGGTAAAAGTATGTTTATGCTTTCTTCAGATGTTGGTGAAGTTTTATTAGAACCTACAGAATATGCTCACAATAAAGATAATCTTGGATTAATTGATTCTAATATTAATAAACTTAACATTAAAGATAACTTAACTGTTGTCATGGAAGCAACTAGTATTTATCACAAAGCACCAGAAAGATTTTTTAAAGAAAATAATTACCATGTTATTGTCTTTAATCCTCTTATTGGTAAAGAAATTACTAATACTATTAGAAAAACAAAAACTGATAAACAAGACTGTATTAAATTAACTAATCTATTTTGGAAAGGAAGTATTCCTGATAGAAATTATACTGAAGATGAAATTTATACTAAACTTAATGAATTATCTAGACAGTATTATCATCTAGATGAAGGATTAACTAGACATAAGAATCGTTATAAAGAATTATTACATCTATGTTTCCCAGAATTCGAATTATGTTTTAAAGATGGAAAAATTTATGATTTAACTGCGTTAAATTTCATTAAAGAGTTTCCTCATGCTTATATTATTAAAGAAAAAAGAGTTGATGCTCTTGCTTATAATATGGCAAATACAAATGGTAGGCATATCAACTACTATAAAAGAAAAGCTAATACTATTAAGGAGTATGCACATAATTCTTATCCGGGCGTAAATGAAAATTCTAAAAATGTTGATAATTTAAAACAATTAGCTAATATAATTATTGATATTACTGAACAAAAAAATGATGTAAAAAATCAAATGATTGAACTTGCAAAACAAATTAAAAATTATAAAAGTATTGTTTCAGTGTTTGGCATTGGAGATTTATCTGCTTCTTTAATAATTGCTGAATTAAAAGATATTACTAGATTCAATAATATTAAACAAATTAATGCTAGTTGTGGATTAGATCCTACCATAGTTCAATCAGGTAAAAGTATAAATTATCATGGTCCTATTTCCAAACGTGGTAATAGATATGCTAGAAGAATATTATTTAATTGTAGTCGAAATATTGTAACTTTATCAGCTAAATGTGATAAAGAAAATCCAATTTATGTTTATTATCAAAAGAAAAAACAGGAAGGTAAACATTACTATGCTTGTTTAACTGCCTGTTCCACTAAACTAATTAGAATTATTTATGCATTATGCATGAATAACTCAACATAACAAAATTAGTTTAGCATTTTATTTAAAATATATCAACTTATCAACACCAAATTTTCAAAAAAATAGTACTTTTGGTGTTTTAAGTCGTGGATTAAACTACAATTTTAGGCTAAATCATAACTTTCTTAAGAATTTTACAAAAAACACTTGTAAAAACTTAGAAAGTCATAGATTAAATTTAAGTTAAAGTTCTTTATTTTTTGTTATTTATTTAATATAATTTAGTAAGGGAGGTAAAATATGATTGACTTTAAAACAGGTTCTATTAAATCAATAGATAAAACATCTAGAAGTATTTTGTTACGTAATTTTTTAATAAAAAATAACTTGATGGAAGAAGTAAATCAAGATATTGTTTATGGACCTTACACAATAAAAAAAGTAAGTATGCCAAATATTATTACAGAAGAAGATTGGATAGGTTGGAATTATTTAGGAATGGGAATATCTGCTTTTTCCTTGGAAAATTCACCTGAGGGAAAACCTAATATTATAGATAATGAATATTTACAATTTTTAGTTTGTGAAGCTTATGGTATTGAAACTTTAGAAGATTTTTTAAAAGATTATAAGGATTTACAAGGAAAAAAGGTTTCAGCCATAGAAAAAAAAGAACGGGAAATAGATAAGTTAGCTAAAGAAATATGTAGATTACAAAATCTACTTCTAGAACTCGAAGCTGAAGTTAATATTTACAAAAGATATAATAAAACTATGCAGTCTCGAGAAAGAAAAAAATCATAATTATTTTTTATTTTAATGAATTAGTTAGATATATGTTCTTTCTAGTTCTTTTTTATTTTAAATATATATGCTTAATTCAATGGGGGGTTTTATACCCTAAAATAATTTTAATTTCAATTTTGTTATTTAAAGATATTTAATTTTGGTCTTTTAGGTTTATTTTTTTATTACGTTTTCTTTTTAAAACGGGATTATGACTTTTAACAACTTCACACGCCTCTTGCTTTTGTTCTTTTGAATTATCCAAGTCTAAAGTTACATTTCCATTATCAAGTTCACTATTTTGGCTTAATTGTTGTACTTTTTTCATTGCACATAAACCAATTTCTCTATATCGTTGTACAAAATATGCAGTTCTAAACTCGTGTTTGGAATCGTTATTAACTATTGTAAAGGAATAATTACTTATTCGTTCGGGATATACAGATAATAAATTCCACATTTGTAAATGATAAATAACCGTAGCTAGTTTATAAATATTTCTCACATATGTGTTGTAATCACTATATAATTGCATATCTTCTTTAGCTATCTCGTTTTGCAAACTAGAATCTGTTGCCTTTGCTTGAACTTTAATTGTATTAGGGAAAAGTTTGAATCTTTTTGGGGGTAAATTAACATTTAATTTCAACTTTTGTTTTTCTTCAGCTAAATCTGAATAATCTAACTGTTCTTTTAATCTACGAATAATGTATTCACAATCCTCTTGACTGAATTTTATAAATGTTGAAGCCATTTGTAAATATAAATTAGTACTTTGTTGATCTTCATTCAATGAAGCTATAAACTTTTTTAACCGTTTATATATTCTTAATTTATAATACTTTTCTTTGTCATAGTCATCACTTAATAATAGATTTTCTGGGTCAAAACTATTAATAATTTTAAATAATCTTTTTTCTAATTCCCTATTTTCTCTTTTATTATGCTCACTTAAAAATTCTCTAATCTCTTGGAAAGTTGGCATTTTGCGTTCTTCAAGACTATCTAATTTACTTGGTGATACATTATTATTTTTCCAACCAGATTCCCTTTTTAAAAAACTAGA
>CAKOLP010000057.1 GCA_934096025.1 uncultured Bacilli bacterium | reverse complement strand
ACAGTTACCACGTGTTTTTCTAGTTTTTCATAACTTTTATCTGAAGATCCAGTATCTAAGACGAATATGGCATCTGCAGTCTTAATAGATTCATACCACCTGTCAACGAATTGTTCTTCATTTTTACAAATAGCATAAACAGCAATTTTTTTAATGTTTACAACCCTCTTTCTATAAAAATATATACTTTTATCTACCTAAATATTCTATTATTAGACTTACTGGCATATTTACAAAAAAGGATTTAGTGTTTATATTTTCGATTTTTGGTGTTTTCAAAAAAATAGATTGTTTAGATAAATTAGCAAGTTCGTATTCTCCGGTAGTATCCACTATAGCAAGTATTCCCTCGGCTATAATGCTTTTAGGTATTTCTTCATTAAACCATAAACTATTACCAATATAGATGTTATCAGTATTTATTTTTCTAAATCCTACACTTAAAAAATCTTTATCTTCATCAAAGCCCCCATTATTTTTGATATATCCATTAACAATAAAACTTACTTTATAATGTCCAGCTTTTGTAAACGTAATAATATTATTATTATCTATATTTATAATGTTTCCGCTATCTATTTCTTTTCTAGTAATAGGTAAACGTTCATTTTCTTTAATCTCTAAGCCCTCATTAGGATATTTGTCTTCAAAAGTAACAAGATAACACGCATTAATCCTATTAGGTCCCTCTGGTCCGGTTGGCCCAACATCTCCTTTTGGTCCCATATCGCCTTTTATTCCGTCGAATCCTTTAGGTATTGTAAAATCTAAGTAGTGAGTATTATCAATCATATTATCATTAATTGTTGCCTCAGTTCCAGCTTCCCCAGTTGTAGTAGAATTAATTATTATTTTTTCGCATATTCCATTTTGTCCAGCGGGAATCTCGAAATCAAGAATAACATTATCTGGTGTTCCCGAATTTATTACTCGGGCATTTCCGCCGGGATTTAGTGTTGTTGTCGTTCCAACATTAATTGAAACTGGTCCTTGAGGCCCAGTGGGTCCAGTTATAGGAATATAACAACAATTACAAGTATTTACATATTTATTAACAGTTTTTTTCGCTTTTTCATAGTTATTCATGTCGTAGTAACCTCCATTATAATATATGTATATTTAATACGGTTGTTAATAAAATAAAAATATATTATAATTTAGGAGGTGGAAAATGGAAGATAAAGTTTATGAAAATTATAAAAAGTTTGCCAAAGAATACAAATTAAAAAACACTGATATTAAAAGACTATGGCAAATAATTAAACCGATTTGTGAGCATAAAGAGTTTATAAAAAGATGTGATAAACCTTATTTTCATCATGATTTAAAAATGCTCGGAGACCATATTTTATGCGATGCCATTTTAACTTATAAATTAATAAAGAAAGTAAAAAAAGAATCTAAAAAAGTCCGAGTAGATATAGCAGTTTTAATAGCCATGTTTCATGATTTATATGAAGAACCTTGGCAAAATGTATTTATTCAAAAGGACTTTCCGAATAAACATGGTTTTACACACCCGATTGAAGCTATAGTAAATGCTATTACTTGGTACCCGAACTATTTTGAAAATAAAGAAAAAGCTATGATAATAATTGATGGAGTAGTGCATCATATGTTTCCACTTCCAGTCCGAGCTATAGATGATAAGTTTATGGACTTAAATAATAATGAAAAATATGAAAAACTTAATGATAAATATAAACAAATGATTAAGTTATCAACAGATATTGGTAAAATAGGCCATTATTCCATACGAAAATCATTTTTTATCGAGGGAAGAATCATGTCTAAAGCAGATAAAATAGTGGCTTTAAGGAAGGACTTAGGTTCTTTAAGTGGATATTTAGCTTTGCTTGGTGCCAAAAACAAAAATTTGCCAACAAACAAAAAATCTAGCTGACTAGATTTTTTTAATTAATTTACTTTCTAAAAATACAACTAATTTATAAAGTATATAAGAAATAATTATTAATATTATGATTCCTGCCATAACTAGACTTAGATTAAAGACTTGTGTTCCATAAATAATCAAATATCCAATTCCAGCCTGAGAAACTAAGAATTCCCCCATAATTACTCCAATTAAACTCATGGAAATATTTAATTTTAGGCTAGAAATAATAGTATTATATGAACTAGGAATAATAACATACTTTAATATTTGTTTATTATTTGCTTTAAAAGTTTTTATTAGTTTTAGCTTCGTACTATCAACAGCTAAAAAGCCATTATATATAGTTATGATACTAATTATTAAATTTATAAGTAAAGCCATTATAATTATACTTTTTATATTTGCCCCCGCTATCAAAATAATAAGGGGACCCAAAGCAACTTTTGGTAAAGAATTTAACATAGTCAAAAATGGATCAATAATCTCGGCAAAAATGGGAATTTCATATAGAATTATAGCAATAATGAATCCTAGGCCAATACCTAAAGCAAAAGCAATTAAAACTTCATAAAGTGTTACAAAGATATGATGAAATAAATTATTTTTTATAGCTAAATTTATTATTGTATCAAATATTTTACTAGGACTTGAAAAGACAAAAGTATTTATAATATTTTTTCTTGCTAATAATTCCCATGTTCCTAAAAAGAGTACCACAATTAATATTTGTGAAATTATAATCCCTATTTTTCTTAATTTTCTTCTTTTTAAGAAAGACTTTTGTTCAACTGACATTTTTATCTAAATCCTTCCATAAAATATCATAATATTTTGAAAATTCTTTATCTTTCCTATTTTCAATAGGGTTGCTTTTTTTTGCTAATTCAATATTATATATATTTTTAATTCTGGCAGGTCTTTTTGATAGTACTATAACTCGGTCAGCTAAGCTTATGGCCTCAGCTATATCATGAGTAATCATAATGACAGTTTTATTTTCATTTTTTATTATTCTAGCAACATCATCACTTACACTTAAACGTGAGACATAATCTAAAGCTGAAAATGGTTCATCAAGCATTAATATATCTGGCTTTAGAGCAAGTGTTCTAATTAATGCAACCCTTTGGCGCATACCTCCGGATAACTCTTTTGGGTATTTATATATAAAATCTTTAAGCCCGTATTTTGTTAGTAAGTCTTTAACAAATTCCTCATTTTCTTTATTATGTGTTTTAGTTATTTTTAATCCTAAAGTAGCATTATCTAAGATGTTTAGCCAAGGAAAAAGAGCATCTTCCTGAAGCATATATCCGATTTTTAAATTATCTTTATAATTGATGATGCCACTAGTCTTAGCTTCTAATCCTGCTAAAATGTTTAATAAAGTTGACTTACCACACCCACTAGAACCTACCATACATAAAAATTCCTTATCATATAAATCAAATGTTATATCTTCTATTGCATTTATTTCTCCGTTAATAGTTTGATATTTTTTTTTTAAGTTTTTAACTTCTAATATTTTATTCATAATAATTATTTATCAAATCATTAAATGGAACATATTCATCAAGTAATTCAAAGTCAATTAAAAAGTCCTCTAGATTTGTAAATAATTCTGGTGAAATATATGGATCTTTTAAGAAGCAATCATATTCCTTATATCTTTTTATCATTAAAGCTAAATCTTTGATACTAGTATCTGGAAATTGATTTATTATATCTTTTGCTATAACTTCTTCATCATTTTCCCAAGTATATTTAATTCCTTTATTAATAGCATTAGTAAATTTTTTAATTATATCTTCATTGTTAGCAATATAACTCTTACGAGCATAAAAAGCAGTATAAGGGACTTCCCCAGACAACATACCAACACTGGCAACAACTTTTCCGTATTCATTTTTTTCTAAGTTAGTGGCATTAGGTTCAAATAGATTTACATAATTCCCAACACCCCCGATAAATGAACCAGATAATGCTTGGAATTCAACAGAAGTGTTAACTTTAATTTTATCTATATTAATACCATTTTTCTTTAAAGCATTTAAGAAATTAAGTGCTGGCATTCCTGATTGTCTACCTACAAGTATTTCTTTATTATACAAGTTTTCTAATGAAAATTCTTCATCTTTATTTCTAGATACAATAAATTGGCCATCTCTTTTCGTTAGGCCTGCAAATATTTGTAAGTAATCTTTTTCATTTTGTTTATATACATAAATAGCAGATTCTGCCCCTGCAAAACCTATTTGGACATCTCCGGATAACACTGCAGCACTTACTTTATCAGCCCCAGGGGTTAATACTAAATTTAAATCTATTCCCTCATCTTTAAAATAACCTTTTTCTAAAGCTACATATAATGGGGTATAAAAAGAACTGTGTGTTACTTCGGCAAGTTTAACTTTCACAAGGCTTTCATCTTTATCTTTATGTGTGAATTTAAAGACCAAAATAAAAGCTCCGATAAGTACGACTATGCATGATAATCCAATAATAATTTTCTTTTTCAAAAAAAATTCCTCCCTCTAGAGTAATATATGTCGGAATATTTTATTTGGTTAAAGAAATAATCTAGTATTTTAAAGTAACTTACTAACTAAAAGGAAAATAAAGAAAAAATTATTAAAACATTAGTTTTAAAGAATAATAATTTAATTATAATATCAATTATTTTATATAAAATGGTGTCTTTACAAGGCTGAAAATATTTGTTATAATCATTTCATAATAAAGGGCGTGATTAAATGAAAATATTATCAAGTGAAGTTAAAGTGTTACTAGATAAACTATACAATTTACGTGGAGAAGATAGTGTAATTCTTACAAAAATGAATAAAGAAAGAGAAGAAGCTATTGCAACAACTAAGCGTACAAAAGAAGAAAAAGAAAATCTTTTAAATAAAATAGATTCATTAACAAAAGAAGAACAAACATTGCAAGAAGAAGGAGATAAGCTTTCTAGTTTATTAAGTGGCATAAATAAACATGATTATGATACTGTACTAGACCGTTTGAAAATAGATTTTGACCCTGAAGCTTTAGTGGAAAAGCTAAATGAATTACTACCAGCTAAAATCAAAACTCTAACTACGGAAAATGAAGAAGCAAATGTTAAATTACAAAATGTTGAAGAAGAAATGAACAATGCTATTACTAAAGTAGAAGAACTAGGAATACGTAAAGATGAAGCATTAAGTAATCAAGCTAAATTAAATGAGTTTTTTGATCTAGCTCTAGCAGGAAATATAAACATAACTCGTGATGAAATTACAAGCTTGTTAGAAAAATTTGATTTTACTCTAGATGAACAAAGGGAAGCAGCGAAGATATTGATGTTCCCAGAAGATGCTTTATATGAATACGACAAAAATAAGAAAGGTTCAGAAAAAAGTGGAAAAACTATTACAGAAGTTTTAGTGGAAGCCAAAAAAGAATCTAGTCATGAAGAAAAGACTTTATTAGAAGAAGAACCATCAAAGCTAGAAAATATTTTTGAAACTGTAATAGAAAAAGCTGAAGTTGAAGAACCTAAACAAGCAGAAAGCCCGATTATAAAAAGTAATGAAGAAAGCCTTTTGTTTGATGATAGTAAAAGCGAGTTGCAACCAGCAAATGAAATAAGTGAAAAAGAAGCTTTAATGTCTTTACTTAATAAAGAGGGAATAAATGCTAATTCCTTAAGAAATACAACATTATTAAAGATATTGGAAAATTATGATGAAGAAGTAATTAAAAATAATATTAATGCTTTGAAGAAATATAATATCGCTTTAAGCATTATTGATGAAAATCCCGAAATTTTAACGGATAAAGAATTAACCGAAAAACTTAATAAACTAATTAATATAGGTAAAGAAGCAAAAGATATAAGTTTATCGCCAAAGGTATTATTGAAATATGACTTAAAAGGCCTTAATAACACAATTAATGTTTTACAAATTAGTGGTCTAGACCCTAAAAAGGTACCTTTAATAGCATATTAGAAAGGAGTAAATTATGGAACATAAAAAAAGTATCACAGAAATAAAAGCTATGTATGATAGATTAAAGGCGTATGTGGACACTAAAAAAGATTGTCCTGAAAAATTTATGCCAGCATTGCAAGTGGCTAATGAAGAAAATATTGATTTAGCTGTAAAATATGGTATTAAATTAAAGCCAAGTGCTTGGTCTGTTTTAAGTATAGAGCCAGCAATGCTTGAAAAAACTTTGGTAAGAGCCAAAGAATTAGGTTTTCTAGATGCTTATGTTCAAAATGCTAGTTTTTTAAAACAAGATGTTGATGTAGTATTCAGAAGAATGGGGGAATTAGAACATTTAAATATCCCTTATAAAAATGAAAAAGGCAAGTATTTACCATTTTTGTTTAGTGCTAGAGGATTTACA
>CAKOLP010000056.1 GCA_934096025.1 uncultured Bacilli bacterium | reverse complement strand
TTACCCATATTCTTTGATTGGTCAGTATCTAAGTTTACTAAAGTAACTTTTACTTTCCAGTCTTGTGTTGTAGTTTCCCCGCGAGCTGCTGTTATATCATAATCTGGAATAAGCAAGAAGCTTCCTGTTCTTGTCGTAATATCAAAGCCATTTGCAGTATGTGTTAGACCTGTAATGTTTTCTACCTTATTACCATTTGGGTCTGTTACCTCTAAGGTAAGCTCTGGAGTTGCACTTTCTGTTGTATAAATAAAGTTATTTTCTTCGATTACGAAGTAAATATTATATGAATCACTAGTTGATTCAATATTTTTTGAGTTTGATGCTGTAAGTATCGCTTGAGCTGTAGTTTCTCCGGATTTACTTCCAGCACCTTTACCAAAGTCCCCTTGCCCAACACTTATATTTATTGGGTTACTCACTTTAAAATTAAGTAAGTCTGTTGTTGCTGTTATAGCATCAATTTTGGCATTACTTTCCGTGCCACCTTGGGCTTGAAAGTAAGCAAAAGATGCTCCAACTATGACTAAAAGGAAAGCAACAATTCCAAATAAAGCGATGATTTTTTTGTTATTATTTTTCTTTTCCATATTCTTTACACCTTTCATTTATTTATTATTTTTTATAGATAACTGATTTTTATACTAAACAAAAAAGACCTCACTTTCCGAAGCCTCTATTCGAAGCCTCTATTCTATAAAATTTTAGCATGATTTGTTGCTTTTTGTAAATAGTTTTTTGAAATTTTTTCAAAACAAAACACGAACTATTTTATTCGTGCCTTATATTACTTTAAACCATTTTGAATATATTTTGTTTCGTTGATAACAACAAAAGCATCTGGGTCATTAGTTCTAATTATTTTTGTTAGTATTTTTAGTTTAGCTTTATCTACTTGAATTATAAGCATATTTTTCTTAATGTTATCTTGCGGGTTCTTTAAATCTAAAACCGAAACTCCGAAGCCTTTTTTTCTTATTTCATTAAGCATTTTTTTAGCCACTTCACTTTTAGTAATTACTTGAACTCCGATAACTCCTTTTACATATTTGTTAGATATAATTCCACCCAGGTAAGTTCCGGTTGCATATCCTGCAGAATAAAATATAGGAATTAACCATGAATCTAAATCAGTGCTTAATGCTTCTCTAGCAACTAAGAACCAGATTAGAACTTCAAAGAATGCTATAACTGCCGGTAGTAATCTTCTTTCTTTTACTACCAAAACTGTTCTGATTGTCCCAAGACTTACATCTATGATACGAGCTAAAAATATTTTTATACATGTTATAAACAAAAAACCACCTACTTATTTAGTAGTATGGTCAAAATTATTAAAATTAAAAGCGTTAGTACTATTATAAATAGTCCGAGTACTTTATTTTCTTTTTTTTCTTCACGATATTCTACTTTATTGTTAACTCCATATTTCTCACTTAATAACATAATTCTTTTATTATCTTTATCACGCATTTTGTTTTGATAGTTTATTTGGTCTTGCGTCATAAGTGCCCCACAGAATTTACATACTATACCAGTATTAGGTAAAGGCTTTTTACATCTATTACAAATCATAATAATCCTTATATAGAATTTCCAAGATAAGTTATCTTAGCAAACCCATTACCTGCGTGTCCTGTTTGAGTAAATCCTGATGGTGATAGAAATTCTTTTGTTCCATCCACAATCGTTATACTTCTTAAAGCATAGTCGGATGTCAATTGATAAGTATTTTCTTCTGGTACCACAACATTTTGGCCAGTATATACAAATCCTGAGCCTCCACCACTATATTCTCGGAATGCTGTTACTGTATCACTTCTACTATTACCGGCACCTCCGCCGTACCAGCCTCCGCCTCCACCAGGAGCGCCATACTTATAATTATAACTTCCACTTGAAGCACCACCGGTTCCGAATGATCCTCCTGTTCCAGCTGCATTTTGACTAGCAGTATAACCCTCATAGCCTAACGAAACTCTTCCGCCCCCAGCATAACCGTTAGTACCATTAGTAGCTCCAGAACCACCTCCAGCAACTATAACTCTATTATATAAAGTATCTGCATTTATTCTTATGTCAGTGGCACCTCCACCACCTAATCCATAGGTATAAACTTGACTATAATAATATGTTCTTCCAGCACCTCCACCATTAAAGCCTCCGGCATTAACATTATTACTTGATGCTGATGTATTATATCCGCTAGGTTGGCCCCCTGTATAGATATATAAATTATCTCCAGCATTTAAATAAACAATTCCCTCAGTATAGCCGCCTTTACCACCAACATAAGTCGTATCATAAGAGCCTCCTTGTGCTCCCCACACTTGTAGTTTATAATATCCAGCTACATCTATGCTCTTTGTTTGCACTGCATTTTTAAAAGGGAAAACTCCATTATACAAATATGATGCAGCAGAAGCTTTTAGAATTCCTGAGGTTTTACCAGCAGAATCTACGGCGTATGCGTTAAATACTAAAGAATCTATATTCGATAAATTACTAAATGTATATGTTGAGTTAGTTGTAGATACATAAGTTGCCCCATTATCACTTGAAAAATAATATGTTGTTGGGGTCGAACCCGCAGAGCTATTTGTTAAAGCTACTGTAACATTTGTGTTATTTGTAGATGTATGTATACTTTCTAAAATAGGTCCCGAACTAATATCAAGATATGCTACACAATTAGTTTTACTAGTTGCACCTATTACTACCCGTTGATTATTCATTGATATTGTCGAAGATCCCGTACAAGCAGATTGGCTTGACAAAGTATAAAATGCATCTTTTGGCACCTTACTTGTTTCTAAATAATTTGTAGAACCCACGGCATCTTGAACATACATTTTTAAAGCAATATCAACTTCTAAAGCGTCCATGTAAGCAACACAAACATCTTTCTTTAGTGCTTCTACAGTAAACATATTTTCATCAGCACTATAACTTACTGTAGAACCATTTTCACAGCTACTTTTACTTTCATTAAACTTATAACCTATAGATGGTAATGCAGTGGTTTCAAGTTTGGTATATTCTCCAGTTCCATCACCATTACTATCTACATTTTCCGCATAAACATTTAAAGTTATATCTAATACAGCTGTAGAATCAAAATACAAGTAACATACATCATGTCCCTGAGCTGTAATATCTGCCCTATAATTATTACTATCATAATTAATTACAGAACCATTTGTACAATAACTTTTTTCTGCATTATATTTATACCCTGCTTTTGGTATATAAGGATAAATAGCATAACTATTTAAACCTATTCCATTGGTATCTCTTTCTTCGGCCATTATTCGTACATCTAAGTCTGCTATTTTACCCGTAGTTCCCCCGATAATCGGAGTTTGTTCTACTACTTGATAAAAAGCATAACTAACAATCATTCCAATGCATGCTAATAAAACCATTATAGTTATACTTACTAATGGTAATTTATACTTATTTAAAAATACTGTAACATCTTTATTTAAAAGGTTATTTATCTTATCTTTAAATTTTTTCATATGCATATCCTATCCTAATAATAATTTTAAAATAAAAAGAACATAAAGTCAATTACAATTTTCCCAAAATTTAAAGCTACATTAGAACCCGAAATTAATTTTCTTTTTAAACAAAATTATATTTCTATGTAAGTACTATTTTTTACGATTTATGATATAACACCATAAAAACTGAAAGAAAGCTGGTGTATTAATGAAAATAAGTTATCAAGAAATTTATATAAATATGGATGATTCAGGTGTTTTACATTCTAATGAAAGATGTTGTATTTACGGGGGAATTGTTTTCACAAGTAAATTAGATCAAGAAAATTTTGAACGTAAATATAAAAATATTTTAAATAAAAAAATCATCCATAAAAGGATGATTTCCACACAAGGCGTCGTATTTAGAAATACGATTAAACTCACGTTCGACACTTGTATGTAGACCTGACAAGATTTCTCTCCGGTAAAACAATAGTATCAAATTAAATTTTAATTGTCAATACTATTGTATTTTTATTATATTCATATGTTATCAATTTATACTAACATTTTAAACTAATAATTATTCTTAAGCATTAGATTTATTTATCATTACTTGCATTTATAACAGAAGAAATCGGTATTATATAGTTTTTGTCATCTAATTTTAATAAATTATCATAAAAACAAATTAATCCACCTGTTCCAATATTCTTTTTACTTTTTTCCAAACATTTAAAACTTTTAATCATACTTTTATTTGGTGAAGCTGTCTTTTTTATTTCAAATGGATATAATGTATTGTTTTTATATATAACTAAATCTATTTCATTTTTTTCTTTATCCCTATAATAAGACAAATTAGGCTTTAACCCTTGCGCATTATAAGATTTAATAATATCTGCTATTACAAAGTTTTCTAAAAAGTGACCTGAATTAGAACTTAGTTGTAATTCTCTGCTACTTTCCCAGCCTGCTAGATATGCGGCTAGGCCTGTATCCATAAAATATATTTTAGGAATATGCGTAAGTCTTTTTAATTCTGATGACATAAATGGAGGTAAAAGATATATAATTCCTGAAGATATCAAAATAGAAATCCAAGATTTAATTGTCGGAACGCTAACCCCAGCATCTAAAGCTATATCAGTATAATTTAACTGTTCTCCCACTCTTGTAGCAATACTTACCATAAACTTTTTAAATTCTTCAATTTTTCCTACTTCTGTAAGTTCTCTTACATCTTTATTAATATAGGTTTCAATATAACTTTGAAAGTATATATTTCTATCAACTTTTGAATTATTATAAAATTCCGGCATGCCTCCTTGAAAAATTATGTCAAACACTTTAGAAACATCAACTTTACTAGATTTTAAAATATTATCAGGATTAAAAATAACTTTGTTCGAAGTTTTACTTATTTCTGCAAAAGTAAAACTATTTAAATTAACTATCCCCACACGTCCAGCTAAAGATTCAGAAGCTTTTTTCATTAAATGAAATTGCAGAGATCCTGTTAGCCAGTATTGACCTTTTTTATCACTATTGTCAACATTAATTTTAATGTATGAAAAAAGATTTGGGGCATATTGCACTTCATCAATTAGAAGCGGAGCCGGATGTTCCTCCAAAAAAAGTTTAGGCTCTCTTTGAGCATAATCTTTTAACACTTCATCATCTAGAGCAACATAATTCATGCCATCCGGCATTAATGATTTTAGAAGTGTTGTTTTTCCAGTTTGTCTTGGGCCTGTAACAAGTAGAACCTTAAAAGATTCATTTATTTTTTTTATCACTTCACTAGCTTCTCTTTTATACATAAAACACCTCTTTTTTTCAAATTATAGCATTGCACTTTAAATTGGTCAAGGGGTTCACTTTAAATTAGTCAAGGGTATCACTTTAAATTAGTCGAAAAAAAGAAGACTAATCTTTTAATCTTCATTTTCGTATGATAATAGATTTTTAATGTCTTCTTTTGTAAGACTACTAAGGATGTTTTGGTCTCTTTTGGCGTCATCTATTAATTTATCACTTAATAATCGTTTTTTGTTTTGTAAATCAAGGATTTTTTCTTCTATAGTACCTTTGGTAATTAGGTGAATAACTTCAACAACATTTTTTTGACCAATTCTATGAGCCCTATCTGTTGCTTGATTTTCTGCTTGAGGATTCCACCATAAATCCAGGTGAATTACTACATCTGCACTTGTTAAGTTAAGGCCAGTTCCTCCGGATTTTAACATGATTAAAAATACTTTTACATCTTCTTTTTCATTAAAATCGTCAACCATTTCTATTCTTTTTTTGGCGGGTACTGAACCATCAATCATAAAGTTTTTTATTTTTAACTTATCTAAACGCTCTTTTACAAGATTTAATCCAGTTTTAAAAGATGAGAAAATTAATATCTTATGATTATTCTTAATGTAGTCATCTACTAGAATCTCTAAGCGGTCTAGTTTATTTGAGCCATCAGTGTAATTTTCATAAATAATTTTCGGGTCAATACATATTTGTCTTAATTTAGTTAGTAATTGAAGAATTAAGAACCGTGCTTTAGATATTCCCTCGTTATCTATTATGTGATCCATTTCTTTTTCAACTTTTTCTAGTTCTGCTACATACAGTTTCTTTTGTTCATCTTTTAAATCAACATATATATTATTAAGCATTTTTTCTGGCAATTCTTTAATAACATCTTCTTTTTTTCGTCTTAAGATAAAAGGATTTATTTGCTTGCTTAAGCCTTTTAGTAATTCTTCAGCTTCTTCATCAAAGTCTTTAATTCGATATTTGCTTTGGAATTTTGTTAGACTTGCTAAATATCCCGGCATAATAAAATCAAATATACTCCATAACTCTAAGAC
>CAKOLP010000055.1 GCA_934096025.1 uncultured Bacilli bacterium | reverse complement strand
GCTTTAGAGGGCTTAGAATATGGAATACATTATGATTTTGGTAGAATGTTTATTAGATGTGAAGATAATAATGAAGCTTTAGCTAGACTTAAAAATATATTTGGAATACATGAGATAGTTATTGGTTATGTTAGTCCTTATACGGATATTCAAGATATTAAAGAATTAATTGTAGATTTAGTTAAGATAAGAAGGTTTAATACATTTAAAGTTAATACGAAAAGAAGCAATAAAGAATATAGTTTAAATAGTATGGAAGTAAGTAGATTAATTGGGGCAACATTACTTAAGAGTATTCCTGATATAAGTGTTGATGTCCATAATCCTGATTTAAATATTTATATTGAGATTAGAAAAACGGAAGTAATATATTATTTCGATAGTATGAAAGGACTTGGTGGCTATCCGGTAGGAACTCTTGGAAAAGGATTGTTAATGCTAAGTGGGGGAATAGATTCTCCGGTGGCTGGGTATTTAACAATTAAAAGAGGGGTTATGCTTGAGGCAATATATTTTGAAAGTCCCCCGCATACAAGTAAAGAAGCTAAAGAAAAAGTAATAAAATTATGCAGAGAGTTAGCTAAGTATAATACGACAATAAAGTTACATGTTATAAATTTTACGGAGATACAAGAAGCCATACTTAAAAATATAGAGCACAGTTATTTAATTACTATTATGAGAAGAATGATGTATAGAATTAGTGCTATTGTAGCTAATCAAAGTAAATGTAATATTTTAGTAAATGGGGAATCTATTGGTCAAGTGGCAAGTCAAACACTTCTTAGTATGAAAGCGATAAATGAAGTGGTGAGAATGCCTGTTATTAGACCAGTGGCTTGTTTTGATAAATTAGAGATTATTGATATTGCTAAGAGAATTGGTACTTATGAAATATCGACATTACCATATGAAGATTGCTGTACAGTATTTGTGCCTAAACATCCAGTTATTAATCCAAGTATTGCTAATTGTTATAAATATGAGGAATTAATAGATTATGAAGAATTAATTTATAAAGCAGTAAAATCAAGAGAAACAATAATAATTAATCAACATGAAGATAATGAATATAAAGATATATTATAAAGAAAGGATGTATTAAAATGACAGATAATTTTTGTGCTAAAACCGCTCCGATGTGGCAATTTGTGGGATATGGATTGTTTGCTTTGAAGATAATTATCCCTTTAGTAGTTATTATCCTAGGAATTATGGATTTTTCTAAGGCTGTAGTTAGTAATGATGATCATGCTAATAGAAATGCCACGATTACATTGATACAGAGATTTGTTTTAGCAGTGTGTATATTTTTTGTACCTACGGTAGTCCATATTGTTATTGGATTAGTTAGTGATGCTACTAAAACTAAGGACAGTATTGAAGCTTGTGAAACATGTTTATTAAATCCGGTTGGAAGTAAATGTGATAGCTTGAAAGAAAAACGTAATAAATAATATTTTTTAACACATAATAGTAATGGTGAAGATGATGAATGGACTTAATAGCTATTACTATAAGGGTTATGATATTAGTAATAAAAATAGATTAGAAAAAGTAACTATGGAATTTTTAAATCCTTATGGATATAATCTTGAGGGTAATGAAAAAAGAGTAAAAAATTTAGATTATGAAGTTACTCATACTAATCAAAATAGCGTAAAAAATGGAGAATATTTGGGAAAATGATAGTCAATTATTCTTTTTTTTTGTATAATAGTTTTTAGAGGTGAAAGAAATGAAAATTTTAGCAGTTAATGCTGGTAGTTCATCATTAAAGTTTACTTTGATTGAATTACCCGAAAGAAAAGTTGTTGCTAGTGGATTATTTGAAAAAATTGGATTGGCTGGTAGCTTTTATACTATTAAATATAATGGTGAAAAAATAAGAAAGGATGCAGAGTTAAGTGATCATTCGGTAGCTGTTGCTAAGTTAATGAATGATTTAGTAGAAATGAATATCATTAATTCTTTAGAAGAAATTGATGGAGTTGGACATAGAATGGTTCATGGTGGTCAAGAATTTACTGAATCTGTAGTTTTGACTGAAGAAGTATTAGAAAGAGTTTCTAAGTATAATGAACTTGCACCACTTCATAATCCCGCAAATATTATGGGTGTTAAAGCATTTATGGAAACACTTCCAAACACTATTCAAGTAGGTGTATTTGATACAGCTTTCCATACAACTATGGAACCTACAGAATATATTTATCCTGTACCTTATGAATGGTATGAAAATTATGGCGTAAGAAAATATGGTTTTCATGGAACAAGTCATAGATTTGTTAATAAAACTATTAGTGAATACTTAGGTAGAAATGATTTAAAAGTTATATCTTGTCATATTGGTAATGGTGGTTCTATTACAGCAATTGATTCTGGTAGGGTTGTAGATACTTCAATGGGATTTACACCACTTGCAGGAATTATGATGGGAACTCGTTCTGGAGATATAGATGCATCAATTCTAGCATATGTAGCTAATAAAACTGGTGAAAGCTTAGATGAAGTTACAAATGATTTAAATAAAAAGAGTGGATTACTTGGAGTTAGTAAGATAAGTAGTGATTCAAGAGATATAGAAGAAGCTGTAGAAAAAGGCGATAAACGAGCTATTTTAGCTCAAGAAATATATGTAAGAAAGATAGCTAATTATATTGCAATGTATAATAATTTACTAGGCGGAGCAGATGTAATTACTTTGACTGCCGGAGTAGGGGAAAATAGTGCTTTTACGCGTAAAGCTATTTTAAATAGAATTGCTTCTTTAGGTGTTAAACTTGATGAAGAAAGAAATGATTTCCGTGGGGAATTTAGATTAATTTCTAGTGATGACTCAAAAATACCAGTGTATGTAGTGCCAACTGATGAAGAATTGATGATTGCTCTAGATACTATGGAATTAGCAAATAAAAACTAAAAGAGAGTGGATTAAATGAGGGAAATGTATAAAAAGATATTTAAATTAATAAAAAAATATGATGAAATAGTACTTGCAAGACATATAAGTCCTGACCCAGATGCTATAGCTAGTCAAATTGCTTTAAGAGATGCAATAAGTAGTACATTTCCTCATAAAAAAGTTTATGCTATCGGAGCGGGTGTTCATAAGTTTAAATATTTTGGTGCTTTAGATAAAATTGATTTAAAAGAGTTAAATAATGCGTTATTAATAGTATTAGATGTTCCAAATTTTCACCGAGTAGATGGAATAGATAATTTAGAATACCAAGCTATTTTAAAAATTGATCATCACCCAAGTGAAGATATAATCGGAGATGTCGATTGGACAGATGATTCTATGTCTAGTACTTGTGAAATGATAGCTAATTTATTACTTAATAGTCCTTTAAAAATAGATAAAAGTATTGCAGAAAAACTATATATTGGTATGGTTTTTGATAGTGATAGGTTTTTACTTCCAAACACTAGTGCTAGAACACTTAAAACAGCATATGAACTTGTAAGTAAGACAGGAATTAATTTTACCAATTTATATGACAATTTATATGAAAGAAGCTTAGAGGAAGAAAAGTTCCACGCTTTTTTGATTAATAATATTGAGGTAAGTGATAATAAATTTGGTTTTATTTGTGTTGGGGCTGAAGATTTAAAAAAATATGGAGCTCAACCGACGAGTGTTTCTAATCAAGTAAATAATTTTTATTATATTAAAGAGATAATATGCTGGATGTTTGTAGTATTTGATGAAAGAAATAATATTTATAAAGTAAATATACGAAGTAGAGGACCTGTTATTAATGAGATAGCCGCCAAATATAATGGCGGAGGACATAAGTTTGCCTCAGGTTGTAGAACAGAAGACTATAAAGTAATTGAAGCTTTAGCTAAAGATTTAGATTTAACTTGTAAAGAATATTTAGATAATGAAAATATATAAAGATTGATTTAAAAGTCAGTCTTTTTTAGTTATAGAATTTGTATTGTTTTCTTGTTAATCAATTAATTTTGAAATTAATGAATGAGAATTAAACTATAATAAAGAAAAAACTACATTATAAATTGCTTATAATGTAGGATTATTAAATTGGATAACATAGATAAATTAGTATAAAATGTGAGATATTATTTTGATTCATTAATATCTTCGGTTTTAATGATTATTTCCTCAGTTTTCTTATGAGAACTAGAGTAATTATTTGTTTGTAAATCTATATAGTATACATTATTTTTCATAAGGTTTTCATGTGAGCCATTGCCTACGATTTTCCCTTTGTTTAAAACAATTATTCTATCAGCAATTTTCATTACATCTTTCTTATGAGTTATGATAATTATTGTGTGGTCAAGTTTTAAATTTTCGAATATACCTTTAATTTTTTCTACTAATAATGTGTCTAAAGCGCTCGTTACTTCATCAAAGATTAATATTTCAGCTTTGGATAAAAGGGTTCTAGCTATTGCTAGTAATTGCCTTTGACCTCCGGAAAAGTTTGTAGCATTTTCTGTAAGAATTGTATTATATCCTTTTGGTAAACTCATTATATAATCATGTATTCCCACTCTTTTACAAGCTTCTATTTGGTTTTCAAAGTTAGAATCTATTAAACTTAAGTTTTTCCGAATACTCATATTAAAAATAAATGGAGTTTGATTAACACCTACGACATTAGTAGAATAGGCTTCTTTAGTATAATTATAAATATTTTCATTATCAATTAGTATTTCTCCGGAATCAATCTTATACTTTCTTAATATTAAATTAGTTATAGTAGTTTTACCACAGCCACTATGGCCAACTAAAGCAGTTATTTTGTTTTGTTCAGCTATAAAGCTTATGTTTTCTATGTTACCTCTATTTTTAGATTTGTAGGCAAAACTTACATTTTTAAATTCTACGATACCATTTATATAATCATTTTCATTTAATCCGAAAGTTATTTGTTGTTTACTAGAATAATTTAAGATACTATTAATTCTTGTAATGGATATAGACCATTCCCTTAGTTGTCTTGAGTAATCCATTAATTCATTAGTGTTAGTCATAATATTTTCAAAATATGTAATTAATAAGATTAATATATTTATTTCGTATTTTCCTTTTAATACAAAGTATACTAAGATAAAATATAATAGTATTTTGCCAAAGTGGATAATAAAAGGGAGGATACTAGAGCTTATATTAGAATATTTTCTTTTTAACATGTATTGCTCAGACCATTTATTGGCAATGATATAAAAATTGTTTTTAATTTTATCATGGATATTAAATATTTTTATTTCTTCAAGACCGTTTAATATCTGGGATAAGTTGTCTGTTAATTTATCCCTATATTTTTGTTGACCTCTTAGGTATTTTGTACTTTTTATATTGCAATAGTCATAAGATTTTACATATAAAAGTTCTAGTAAAAGGACTAATAAACCTATGTAAATATTAGTTTTTAAAAATATAATAAGCATTATGATAACTTTTATAAAAACTACGATTATTTCACAAACATTGTCAATCATTTGAGAAAGATTGGCTGTGTCGGTATTTACTGTGTTTAAAATTGTCCCTTTGGATATTTTATCAGAATAATCAGCATCATAAGTAAATACTTTATTAATGATTTTTTCTCTTAAATTTTTATAACTATATTTGAAGTTATACGAGTAAGAAGTATAGTTTAAATACCAAAATAAATTATAGGAAATATATGTACTAAATAATAGAAATATATTTAAATAAGTTTTACTAATATCACCATTGGTTACCTCTAAAATTATGTTAGATGCAAATACGGGTATTAATAAACTAGATATATGTCCCATTATTGACCCAAAGAATAATAGGAATATCCATTTTTTACTGCCTTTAACTAATTTGAAAAAGTCTCTGATTATTTTTATATTATCTTTTATCAAGAGTATCACATCCTGATTTATTATATCACATTTTGAAGAAATTTGTTTTTTATTGTTTACTATTTGTTTTGTATAATTTGTTTATATAAAAACCCCGTTTTTCAATTATTAAACGAGGGTTTATTTTATGGTTTATTATCTGCCTTTAATTCTATCAGCTTCTTCTAATGGATCGATATAAAAATAACCATTAGTTTTTGACATTGGAGTTAAAGGTAATTGATTTCCGTAAATTTTCTTTTGGGCATCAACAAATGTTTTAGCATCTTCAAAACTATTAATTGCTATATCTCCGCCCACACCTGTAAGTTCTGGGTATATTGATAAAACATAAGGTTGTGCCACTTGCATTACTCTTGGTAGTTGATGTATAAAAATATCATCACCAGTTAAATAATTTAAAACTTCACAGACATCATTCATATTTGTAAATATTCTATTAGTTGTGATATTTAAAATTGCTCCTAAATCAAATTGTCTATAGTCTTTTTCTGTTACCATTTTTTCCATACTTTTTCCTCCTTGCGTATTATTACACTTTATAGTTTTTTATTTGAAAAGAGAAAATAGACTTAGCTACTAAATTTGTTGTAGGAAGCAGTACATATAATGACTATTAT